>CAZAAF010000012.1:21062-21864 GCA_964482575.1 uncultured Verrucomicrobiota bacterium
CAACGGTCCTTTTCTGGTGGGCGCAGGAAACCAAATCGCCCGCATGAATCTCAGAACCGTTTCCATAAGGTGGGTTCATCTTTCACCTTCCTGTTCAAGTCCGATATATTTTGCCGGCCCAAGAGGGCTCAATCGAAACGAAGCCGCGTTTGGCGTCTGTTTTCACACCAACCTCCGATGGAAATAGTTTCCGCCAATCCGAGTGCAAAGGAAAGCGGCAAATGGAGGGAATGCGTGCTCGGAGGATGTTGTTGGAGGCGGTTTGTCCGTATTCTTCTCTGCGTATCTTTGCGGGCTTTGCGTCTCCGCGTTTGAAGCCCCGGCGTTACAACTCAGGAGGACGCGGAGTGTTCCAAATGCGATCGTTGCTCGTCACGAGCTGCGCGCCCGAAGGTTGCACGCCGCCTCCGCTATTCTTCCAGCTTCAACCACCGTGCGATCTCCTCGAAGGTGCGGGCTTTGAACTGGGCGCCCTTGACCTCCTCGGGGCGGAGCATGGTCAGCAGCGCGCAACAGGTGGCGCCGGAGGCCACGCCGGCGGCGATGCCGGGATGGGAGTCTTCGATGACGAGGCAGTCGCGGATTGGCATGTGAAGCCGGCGGGCGGCTTCGAGGAAAATCTCCGGGTCGGGCTTCGGTTGCGCAACGTCGTCCACGGATACGATGGTATCAAACAGATCGCGCGCGCCGATGCGCTCCAGCACGGCGTCGATGAATGCGCGCGAGGCGGCGCTGGCCAGCGCGGTCGGCAGCTTGCGGGCGCGGCCGCGACGGGCAAACTCGAGGAATCCCGGGATGGGCT
>CAZAAF010000013.1:0-13188 GCA_964482575.1 uncultured Verrucomicrobiota bacterium
TGGGAGACCTGCCCGCGCGGTATCTGCACCGGCGGCTGGGGATTGAGCATCCAGTCCGAGGGCCTTGCGAAGTTCGGCCAGCTCTATTTGCAGAAGGGACGTTGGAAGGACCGCCAGCTCCTGCCGGCGGCATGGGTCGAGGAGGCGACGACTTTCAAGATCCAGCAGCCGCTTCCCGCCAAACCGGCGCGTCCGAACGCGCAGAACGACTGGTTGCAAGGGTATGGCTACCAGTTCTGGCGCGCCCAGCATCACGCGTACCGCGGCGACGGCGCTTTCGGACAGTTCACCGTCGTCATGCCCGACCAGGACGCGGTGGTGGTGATGACGAGCGAGAGCAAGAACATGCAGGGCCAGCTCGACATCCTCTGGGATCATCTGTTGCCTGCCATGAAGGAGAAGCCGCTGCCGGCGGACCCGTAGACGCAGAAGCGATTGCAGCAGACGCTCGCCTCACTGGCGCTGGCCCTGCCGAAGCAAAAACCACCGTCGCCCGCCGCCGCCCGCATTTCCAGCAATACCTTCAAGTTCGAAGCCAACGCGCTTGGCCTGCAAAGCGTCTCGTTTGCGTTCCGCAAGGATGGTTGCGCCGTCACGTTCAAGGACGCCAAAACTTCCCATCCCATCGCGTGCGGCAGCGGGCGATGGCAGCGCGGTGAGATCGCCCTGCCTGGGACGCCGCCACGGCTCATCACCGGCGGCGCGCCCAGGGCCGGCACCCGGCACAAGCTCGCCGCCAGCGGCACGTGGAAGGATGACAACACATTCGAGATGGTGTGGCGCTACTATGAGACGCCGCACCATGACACCGTCACCTGCCGTTTCGACGGCGACAAGGTCGCCATCGAGATGGTTGCCAGTATCAACTCACCCAAACGGCCGGTGCTCAAGGGACGGCTGGGGTGACGCTTACCTGGCCGTCGTCTTTGTCCGGATGTCCTCGCCCCAGTTGGTGTGGTCCGGGCCGGTCCATTCATCCACAAAAGCGCGGGCGGCCCAGGCGCTCCATGCGGCCTGGAGCCGTTCAGCAACGTCGCGGTGGTCGGTGATGAGATTGTGCAACTCGGTGCGGTCCGCCTCCATGTCGTACAGTTCCCACGGACCCCGCCATTTTTGCGCCAGTTTCCATTGGCCATCGCGCACCGCCTTGTTGCCCTCATGTTCCCAGAAGATCGGCTGCCGTCGGTGGAGGGGGCTGCCTTCGAAGGTAGGACGCAGACTGACGCCTTCCATCGGGAGGATGGCGTTCCCCTTGAACTCGGCGGGATATTCCGCGTGGCCGAGGTCCACGGCCGTGGCCATGATATCAATGAGGTGGGACGGTTGTTTCTCCAGACAGCCCCGGCGCGCGGCGGAAATGCCCGCGGGCCAGTGGGCGATCAAGGGTGAACTGATGCCGCCCTCGTGCGTGAAGTGCTTGTAGCGACGGAACGGCGTGTTCGCCAGCGTCGCCCAATTCATCCCGAGCAGCACGTAGGAGCGCGGGCCGCCGATGGGGCCTTCCCCGCGCGTGATGCCGGGAGGACCGCCCTCTGCGTTGCCGCCGTTGTCGCTGAGAAACAGGATGAGGGTGTCGTCCAGAACACCACGTTGCTTCAGACCGGCCACGAGCGTGCCGACGGCGCGATCAATGCACTCCACCATGGCGGCATAGACGGCCATGATGGCATCGAAACGTTGCTTCCGGTCCGGTGCGCGCGTGTCCCACGACGGCGAATCGTCCGGGCGCGGCGAGAGTGCCCACTTTGCGTCCACGATGCCTATCTGGATCTGCCGCGCATGGCGTTCCTCGCGAAGCCGGTCCCATCCTTTCATGTACTTGCCCTGATACTTCGCGATGATCTCTGCAGGCGCACGCAGCGGGAAGTGAACCGCGCCCTGCGCCAGATAAAGGAAAAAGGGCTTCTTCTCCGCGCGCGCTTCGTCAATGAATCTCAACCCCCAGTCGGTGAACAAATCGGTGGAATACCAGTCCTTCCCGAGTTCGGGGGAGTCTTTCGGCAGTTCCCGGCCGTTGAGATAGAGCTTTTCCGTGCCGGGCCGGTCGGCCTCGACGGGAAAATAGACTTCGCCGTAGCGCGAGTTGAGCGAGCGCATGAACCCGCGTTCCCAGGGCGGCGTGCCGTGCTGCTGGCCCAGGTGCCATTTGCCCGACATCGCGGTGAAATAGCCCGCGTTGCGCAGGACTTCGGCAATGGTCACGCATCTCGGCAGCAGCCGGCCGTGAAACCCGCGCGACTGGGGTTCCACCTTGTTGTCCAGCCAGCCCATGCCGGCCTGGTGCGGATAGAGCCCGGTTAGCAGCGACGCGCGCGTCGGGCTGCAACGGGGCGTGTTGTAGAACTGTGTGAACCGGACGCCATGGGCCGCCAGTCCGTCGAGGTTCGGCGTGGGGATTTCGCTGCCGTAGCACCCGATATCGGAGAATCCCATGTCGTCCACCAGGATGACGATGATATTGGGGCGGTCCGACGCGAAGACATCGACCCGGGAGATGCTGCCGATAGCCAGGACGGCCAGGATGAGTCTGAGTGTCGTTTTCATGGGGCCGAAAGTCGGCGCTAGGGTTTGTTGCCGGCCTTGCCGTCGAGGAGCCCCTGGCTCTTCATCCACTCGGCGCAACGGGCGGGCCAGTCGTTGATCGGATGCTTGTCGTTGCGCATGCCGAAGCCGTGGCCGCCCTTGGTGTAGATGTGAAGCTCCGCCGGGAGGTTGAGCTTCTTGTATTCCAGGTACAGCAGGGCGGCTTCGATGGGGTTGGTCTTGTCGTCGTGGGCAACGAGGAAGAACATCGGCGGCGCGTCCTTCGGAACGCTGAAGCCGTCCATGAACCGCGATTTGTCCGTCTTGTCCAGGAAACCGCCGCCGTAGATCATGACGCCAAAGTCCGGCCCGCGCGGGTCATCGAGGTCGGGACGTTGCGTGTACGTGCGCGGCCCGCGGTCGAGGGCGGCGTGTCCGAGCAGGTTGCCGCCTGCCGAGAAACCGAGCAGACCCACGCGTTTGGGATCGAGACCCCATTCCGTGGCGTGATGGCGCACGAGGCCGAGGGCCCGCTGGGCATCCTGCACCGGCCGCTCATACGCCCGGGTGTCGTCGCGCGTCGGGGTGCGGTATTTCAGGAGGACGGCGGTGACGCCGATGGAGTTCAACCACTCACACACCAGCTTGCCCTCATGCAGGTAGGAAAGGAACCGGTAGCCGCCGCCCGGGGCGACGATGACCGAGGCCCCGTTGGGTTTTTCAGGACGGTAGAGGGTGATTTCCGGGTCGGTGACGTTGGTCACACGATTGGTGCTCTTGCCATCCGCCCCGAGGAGCTTGCGGGTGGCCTCGGAGACGGGAGCCGGGGTGCCCGGTGCGCCTTCGGGCCAGAGCTTGAGCGTGATGGGGTCGGAGGCGGATGCCATGGAAACGGCTGCGAACCAGACGGCCAGGGCGGGGAAGGGAAGGAATCGTTTCATGGTTGAATCAATGTCCAATGTCCGGGATTTCGGCACGCAACTTATAGAAGTCTGGTGCGGGAAACAAGGATCGAGAGGACGATGACCGAAAAGTATTTCTTTTTTGGCTTTCGGTTGAAGGGGGAATCCCTAGAATGAATTTTTATGCCGCTGCGCCTGAGTGCAAAACCCTGTGACCAGTGTCTTGAACGTGGAACTCCGAGGGCCACGGACGCCCTGCGTCGCCTGTTGATTCTCCTGCTGCCGCTTTTGCTGTTGTCAGGGTGCATGGAGCCGGCGGACCGGGATTTCTTCTACAAGAGTTGGACGCGCCCGGCGGGTGATACGGGAGCGCCTCCTCCGGCTCCCGTCATGCCGTCGGAACCCCAATGATCGGAGGATCGTCGCGCGGGACGGCGTGAGGAGCCCGCGCAATCACGTGGCGCAGCGTGATGGAGTGCGGAATCCTGTCGAAAGGACGAAAACGATGAAGACGTTCGCGGTGATCCTCTGTGCATTTGCTTCCTGTATCGCGGTCGCCCTTGCCGCAGGCGATGACGGCGCGGTGTTTCAGTACGATTTCGAGAACGGAGCGGAACTCCGCCAGTATGCGGGGCTGTCATGGTCGGGTATCGAGGCGGCCATCGTGGAGCCGGGAGCCGGCGGCGGCCACGCCCTGCGCCTCCGCAATCTCAAGCCGGGCCGTTACACGCAGCTCACCCTCCAGCATCCTTTTCCGGTGCAGAAAAATCTGGTGCTGTCGTTTGACCACCGGGAGGAAGTGGAGGGCGGCGAGGCGACATATCTGGGCGTGATGTTCAAAGACGGCGCGGGCAAGGAATGGCTTCGCCAGGAAAAATTCGGTCCGGACTGGAAGCATGCGGAGGTTGCGCTGGCGGAACTGCACAGTCCCAATGGCGGCGTCCTTGAGTTGGGCAAAATCCTCGAACGCGTGAACCTCTACGGCCGTGCGAAAGGCGACTCGAAGGTGGTGATGACCGTCTGGCTCGACAACATCACGCTTCGTGTACAGGCGCGGACGTCACGGTTGAGCGACGACATCCGCACCTCCACGTCCAACCCGCCGTTCTTCAACTGGCCGCGCGTCCAGGGGGCGTCGAAGCTCCAGTACTCGACTGATTCCGGCTTCCCCGAGGCGAAGACGACGACCGTCACGGTCGGCGAAAATTTTTATACGCCGCCACAGCCCATCGCCCCCGGGCTCTGGTATTGGCGCGTCTGGGTTTTGTCGGACTTGGGCGACATCTGGTCGGAGACGCGGCGCGTGAACATTGTGCCGGAGGCGCACCGGTTCATCACCGGGCCGGTGCCGGTGGCAAAGATTGCCGCGTCGCCGCGTCCGCACGTCATCGATCTCGACGCGGCCCGCAAGGAGCACGCCGGCAGGGACCGTGCCGCGCTGGTGAAGATGGCAGAAAAAATCCACCGCAGCGGCGTGCCGGCGGATCCGCCGCGCTACGCCCCCGGAAATCCGGACTGGCCGACGTGGATTGATTGGTACGGCAAGGTCGCCGGCGGCATTACCGGTCGGACCGGCCGCAAGCTGCAGCAGATCGGCCAAATCGCCGCACTCACCCGCGACCCGCAGGTCCAAGCGTGGGCGAAGGAGATGGCCTTTGCCGCCGCCGCTTGGGACCCGAAACGCGGCAGCGCGATGGACGCTGGCGACATCGGCGCGCAACACCTGTTGCGCGGGTTGGATTGGTGCTACGACGCGCTTCATGATGACCTGTCTGGGGAGGAGCGGGCGACATTGCGCGCGGCCATCGTCGCCCGCGCGCTGCAGTTCTGGAATCATCTCAATCCCTTCCGCGGCACCGAGGCGAACAACCACGCCTGGCTCCAGACACTCGCGCTGGCCGACGCCGGGTTCGTGTTGATTGGCGAGCATGACGAGGCCGCGGCGTGGACGGAATTCTCGCGGCAGCTCTACCTTGGCCGGTTCCTGTGCTGTCTCGGTTATCAGGGCGACAACAACGAGGGCATTGGCTACTGGGGATATGGATTGGGGTTCGTCATCGAATACGGCGACCTGATGCGGCACGTCTGTGGCGTGGACCTTTTCCAGCACCCGTGGCTGAACCAGACGGCGCGGTTCCCGATGTATTGCGCGCCGCCGGGCGCGTGGGCCGTCAGTTTCGCCGACACCGCCAAGCCCAACCACAGCGTCAAGGGGCCTGCCGAGCAGCGGCAGGTGCGCGACCTCGCCGTGCGCACGCGCGATCCGTACGCGCTTTGGTACGGCAGCCCGACCAACGCCGTGGACGGCCTCACTCCCAAACCGCCGACCGACCTGCCTCAATCCATCCACTACCGCCACATTGGGTGGGTCATCTTCAACACCTCGCTGGCGGACGGTTTGGAGAATTCCACCTTCGCGATGCGGAGCGGGCCGTTCTATGCCGGTCATCAACACGATGACCAGAACGGTTTCGTCATCCACGCCTACGGCGAAAAGCTGGCCATCGATTCCGGTTACTACGACTGGTGGGGCAGCCCGCACTTCCTGGCGTATTCGACCACCACGCGCGCCCACAACACCCTCCTCGTCAACGGTAAATGCCAGGCCCACATGCAGAAGGGGGCGGACGGCCGCATCGCCGACTACTATGATTCGCCCGCCTATGGTTACACCGTCGGCGACGCCTCTAATCCCGCCGTGTATTCTGGACAGATCAAACGCTTCGACCGCCGCGCGCTGTTCATCAAACCGGGTTTGGTGGTCATCCACGACCTGCTGCAATCAGCCGGCGCGCCCGCCCGCTACGACTGGCTGCTGCACGCCGTCGCGCCCTTCGAGACGGACGCGGCCGCGCAGTCCTTCACGCTGGGCTTCGAGTGTGCCGCGTTGCGCGGACGCTTCCTCGCGCCCGCCGGGCTCACGATGGCGGTGACCAAGGGGTATCCCGTCGAGCCGGTGGATGGTTACAGCACGCGTCCTGTGCCGCCGGAAAAGTATTGCCACGAATGGACGCTCACGACCACACCCGCGCGGCCGGCCATTCATGAGGACTTCGTGGCGGCCATGCAAATCCGCCGGCTCGCGCCCGCCGCCGAGCCGGAGGCGCGCATCGAGTCGCAGGCCGCCACCGGGGCCTTGGGCGTTCGCATCACCACCGGCAACGACACGCATCTCATTCTCTTCCGCCGGCGCGATGCCACGGGCACTATGAGCGGGGGCGATCTGGAAAGCGATGGCACCGTGGCGGCGGTTTGCTTTGACGCGTCGAGCGGCACGGTGCGAAGCGCATTCGTGACCGGGGCCACGCGATTGAGTTTCCGCGGCAAGGAATTGATCCACAGCGCCGTGCCTGCTGACGGGTCGCTGCCCGCTGAAAAGAAATAGAGTCAATCCATCATGAAGACGTTTGCGACGACGCTCCTGGCGTTCGGCATGGCCGTGTCCTGCCGGGCCGACCTTACCCTCCAACTGGCCGATGCCACGATCACACTGAACGAACACGGCGGCGTCACGTCCGTGCGCGCGGCGGCTGACCACCATGAATATGCACCGCCGGGCGCGCCGCCCGCGTTCGAGGTGACCGTGGATGGCAGCGTGCTCCAGCCCAGCCGCGTGGCTCGAAAAGGGAATGCGTTGACCGTGGAATTCGGCGAACGCGGCAGCCTCCAGTTCGTTATCACCGAAGGGAAGGGATTCGCGTTCTTGAAACTGGTCCGGATGGCGATACCGGGCAATGTCGAAAAACTCCAGTTGTTTTGCCTCCCAGTCAACGGTCCCCGGACCATCGGTCCGGTCATCAACGCCTGTTATGACGACCAGTTCGCCACGGCGGTCATGGGAACCGAGATCAACGTCCGGCCGCGCCAGCTCGGCGCGCACGGCAACGGGGCGGACAACAAGAACTGTTCGCATGTGTTCGAACAAACGGCGGACGACGTCAAACACGGCAGTCATGCGGCGCGGTTTGCCGCCGAGAGCCGCCGGGACGATAACGCCGGGTGGAGCGTGGTGAGCCGGCGGTTTGCGCAACCCCTCGATTTGCGCGGCTGCACCGCGTTGCGCGCGTGGGTGCACGGCGATGGCAGCGGCCAGTCGCTGAAGATCCAGTTGAGCGACGGCAAACGCGGGGTTCGCGACGATTACGTGAAGATTGATTTCACCGGCTGGCGGCAGGTGACGCTGGACAAGCCGGCATTGAACACGTTGCATCCCGAACACGTGGCGGCCATCGGCTTTTACTTCAATTCGCTGCCGGCCCACCGAAAGGTTGTCTGTCGGGTGGATCAGGTCGAGGCCGTGGGCGGCGGAAAAACCGTGCTGCTGGAGGATTTCGAGGATGCCGCGTCGGAACTCTGGCCGACGGTGGGGGTGAGACTGTACGCCGAGACGACGAAACAATTTGGTATCGAACCGGCCGGCGTCGGGATCATCGCCTGCCCGCGCGCCCGGTTTGAGAAGAGCATCGAACGCTTCGAACACGCGGCAGGACTGCCGAGCCCGCGCGTGGACGGCGTCTGGGCGAAGATATCCCCGGCGGTGAAACGCTCCTACCTGTTCATCACCAGCTTTGCCGAGAAGGACACGGACGACGTCATCGCCTTTGCCCGACGCGGCCGTTTCGACACGATTCTCATTGTGCAAAGCTCGTGGTGTTCCTCGACCGGCCACTACCTGATCAACACGAACAATTTCCCGCGCGGCCTGGAAAGCCTCAAGGCGACGTTTGCGCGGTTCAAGCGCGCCGGCTTCAAGGTGGGTCTTCATTATCTCGCGCCTTCGATCTATCCGCCCGACCCGTATTTGACGCCCGTGCCCGACCCGCGATTGGTGCGCGACGCCTCGGCGGACCTGGCGGCCGATGTGGATGCGAAGGCGACGTTCATCCCGACGACAGCCGCGCCAGAGAAGTTTCCCGCCCAGGACGGCGGCTACGATGGCGAGGGCGCCGTCATCCAGATCGGCAACGAACTCATCCGCTACACCGCGCGTTCGACGACAGCACCTTTCGGCTTCAGCGGCTGCGTGCGCGGCCTCCACGGGACCGCGGCGGCGGCCCACGGGCGGGGCGAGCGTCTGACGCATCTGAGGAAGTCCTACGGCTATTTCCTGTTCGACATGGACACGACCCTCCTCAACGAGGTGGCTGACAACCTGACCCGCGTCGTCAATGCCCTGAACGCCGACATGGTGTATTGGGACGGCTCCGAGCGGCTGCAGGGCGATCACGGCTACTACAACGCCAAACTCCAGAAGGCGTTTTACGACCGGTTCAAGAACAAGAACATGCTGCTCCAGGGCAGCAGCTACAGCCACTACTCGTGGCATATTCACGCGCGCTATGCCTCCGCCGACGGCCATGGCGACCTCAAGGGCTACCTCGACGAACGCATCCCCGGCTTCGCCGGCTATCGCGCCAACCTCATGCCGATCGATATCGGCTGGTATTATGTCTATGACGTGCAGGCGACGGTGGATCAGTTCGAGTACGTGCTGAACAAGTCGCTCGGCTTCGATTCCTCCATCTCGCTGCAAACCTCGCCCAAGAGCATCCGGGAGCATCCGTACATCGACGTGATCGTGGACCTCATCAGTGGCTACGAAAAGCTGCGGTTGGGCGGGACACTGCCGGAGGCCACGCGCGCCCAACTGCGCGTACCGCAACACGATTACCGGCTGGTGACCGCAGGCCGCGGTCAGGCGTTGCAGCGCGTCATTTACGAACCGTGGCGGGACATCGTGGCACTCGACGGCAAGACCAATGTCTGGGAAACCGTGGTGACCGACGGTCCCTGCCGCGTGGGGGTGGACATCCAGTTGCCGTCGCGTCAATGGGCCGCGCCGGGCGCGTCGTATCGCTCGGAGAAATCGCTGGCGCTCGAGGATTTCGGTGATCCGCATGTGTACGACAAGATGCGCGGCGTGTTTCCCGGCGTGACGCACACCTTTGAGGTTGCGGCTGGCGGTCCCGAGGGCGGGGCCTGTGCGATTTACGGTGCCACCAGCCCGGCGCGTGGCGGGTGGTCCTGCGTCGGGCGCAGCTTCAGCACTCCGCTCGATCTTTCCTGGCACAAGGGCATCGGATTCTGGCTGCGCGGTGACGGCCACGGTGCGCAGTTCAAACTCCAGTTCCGCGATGGCAAGGGCGCGACGGATTATTACATCCCCAATAATTACACCGGTTGGCGCTATCACCAGCTCCCGCGGCCGGAGAAGGACCCGGTGGATTACCATCGCGTTACCAGCCTCAGCTTTTATTACAACGGCCTGCCGGCGCAAACGAACGTGACCTGCGCCATCGCCGGGGTGCGCGCGCTGCCGGCCCTCGACGAACCGGCCCTGGCGGATCCCGTCTTTGAAATCGCCGGCCACAAGCTCACGTGGCCGGTGAAACTGCTGTCCGGCCAGACCTTCACCTACTGGCCCGACGAAGCTGTGCGCATCAGCACGGGCGAGAAGCACGGTCCCATCGTGCACTTCGAACTGCCGGCCACCCTCACGCTGCCTCCCGGACGGCATGTGGTGCGTTTCACGACAGGGGCTCCCTTGACGGCGTTGCCAAGCGTGCGGCTCACGTTGCAGCCGGCGGAACGATTGCCGGTGACCCCGTCAGAAAGGAAAGAATGAAAAGGCATTCGTCCCCTTGTGACGGGGCAACATCCCGTCAGGTCTGTTTTCAGGTCGCGCCTCGCCCGCCCCGGCGGCGTCTCATCCCGGGACCCTTGATGCTGACGTTCGTCGTGTTCCTGATGGCTGCCGTCACGGCACGGGCGGATCGCGCGGCGGATGACGCGTCCTGGGAGAAAATTCGCATCCACCAGGAGCGTCCGCTCCGGATTGAGACGGCTCTGGTGGAACATGGCGCGGGCGCAGCGGTCCTCGTGCCCGCGGATGGCGAGCCGTGGACAGGTGCGGCGTTGAAGTTGCAGGCGGCCATCGCGGCCCGGACCGGTGTCACCCTGCCCATCGTGTCACCGGCGAAGATGACCGAGGCCGACGGGGCGGCCCGTCACCTCATCGTCATCGGCAACCTGCTCACCAATCCCGTGTTTGCCCGGCTCTACCACAACTACTTCGCCTGCGCCGACGCGGCCTATACGGGCACGGGCGGCTATGAGCTGCGGTCCGTGCACGATCCCTGGGGGACCGGTTGCAACGTCCTCGTGCTGGGCGCGCAGGAGGCGACGGGATTGGAGGCGGGGGTGGCGCAATTCATTGCACGGGTCCAGGAGCAGGGCAGGACGGGCGAACTGCGATTGGGCCGGTTGATGGAACTGAAATTGACAGACAAAGACCGGCGCGCACCGCTGGAGCCGAAGCTCACGGCGAAGGAGATTGCCGACCGCAAGCAGGACATCGCGAACATTTATGCCCGGCCGGGAACCGAAGTCAGCGCGGCGCACCGGACCATCAAGTTCGCGATGCGTTATCATCGCACCGGTGACGAGGGATGGCTGGAGTTGTATCGCGATGCGATGCGCCAGCAGATGAAATTCTATGCCACGAGCGAGTACATCCTTCAGGACGGCCCGCGCCGTTATGATCGCAATTTCCGCGACAGTTGGGCCTACGGCATGGTCATCGCCTGGGACCTTGTCGAGGAAGCCCCCGGGTGGACCGACGAGGAACGGCTCAAGTTCACCAACCATGTGCTGCGGCTGGTGTGGGAGTCCAACCTGTACCAGCATTGGGACACGCCGGCCGCGGTGGAACGCTGGCGCACCTTCAACAGCACCACCCACAACCATCACACCTGGCCGGGGCTCGCAGACCTGTTTGGCGGCTGGTATTTCACGCGGCATTACCATCTGCCGGTGGCGAAAAACTGGCTCGATATCGGCCTGGGCATGTTCCGGTCCTGTTCGCGCAGTTGCAAACCCTGGGAGGACAGCGCGGGCTACCAGTGGATCCCGCAGCGGCACGTGCTCATGTATGCGCTTGCCTCGGGCGACCGCACCTACATCGAGCAGGGCCACGCCGCGCAGACCGGCCGGGCGGCGCTCCAGACGATCGACAGCCTCGGCCATGAGCCGGCGTGGGGCGATTGCGGTGGCTTCACCTCGGTCTCGGGCATGCCGGAATTGTTGTGCGGCTTGGAATATGCCACCGGCGACGGACGTTATCGCTGGGCCATCGAATGGCTCGGCATCGACGCGCGGGATGAGATGGACGCGCCGTACTGGACCCGCGTCGCGCCGAAACGGCCCGACGATCTCACGGGCGTCGCCGTCACCTATCTGCCCCGGATGCATTACGATCTCTTAGGACGCGCCGGGTACAGCGATATCTGGCAGGCGCCGAACCTGCCGTTCGAGGATACGTTCGACAAGCTCACGCTGCGTAGCGGGTGGGCGGCGGACGACGATTACCTGTTGCTCGACGGCACTGCCGCCGGGTCGCACGGTCATCTCGATGGCAATGCCATCATCGCCTATACCGCCGCGGGCGCGCACTGGCTTGTGGACGCCGAGTACATCCGGCGCATCCCGAAATACCATTGCGCCGTCACAGTGTTGCGTGACGGCGTCGGCGCGGTCATGCCGCCCAGCGCGAGGCTCGATCGGGCCATCTGGTTTGGCGACGGCGCCTTCACCCGCACGACGATGCCGCACTACAACGGCGTGACCTGGACGCGGAACATCATCTTTGTGCCGAAACGGTACGTGGCCGTGGTGGATGACCTGACGGCCGAGCAGCCGGGCGATTACAGCCTGCGCTGTTGCTGGCGCGTGGCGGGCGAGAGCGCGCTCGAGGGCGACACATTGCGGGCGCGGCAGCGCGGGAAGGGGTTCACACTGCGCAATCTCAGCGGCCAGCGGCAGGAACTGGTCTTCATCAAGGACTACGCCGGTCTGTCGATTCACCAGCTCTACCTGCGCCAGGGCGGTCCGTTGCGTGTGGGTGAGACGGTGCGTTTCGTCAACGTCTTTGCGGCGTCCGAGAACGGGCCTCCGGTCCTGGAGGCATCCTGGAAACCGGTGACGACGGTCTCTGGACGCAGCACGGGCGACAGGCTTTTCAAGCGTTGGTCAGACGCCCCGGCCGGGATTCCGGGGCTTGAGCGTGGGACCATTACATTCAAGGGCCTGATGGAGATGTTCGGTTTGGGCGACGCGGGACTTTACCGCGATGCGGACGGCGAAATTTGGGTCGCGGATGTGACCCGATGCGTCGAGGGCGGAAAGATGTTGCTGGATTCCAGAACGCCGGTCGGGGCCCGGATGGACGCGCGCGGCATCGCGTTCGGCAAACCCCAGCCCGTACCGGTGCCCGGGTTGCGGCCGGCAGAGACGGTTGGAGAGACGCAGCCACTCACCGGTTCGGCGGACATTTCCTGCATTGCCATCGAGACGGCGGGGGCGAAGCGGGTTGCGGCTTCCACGTCGGCGACGGCCTTCGCAGGCGTTCAATCGTTGCCGATGCCCTGGAAATACCAGGACTTTCCGGTGACGCCGCGGCTTCTGAAGGTGGCCGGCATCCGCTCCGACCCGCCGCCGCGCGAGCCGTATGTCCCGCTGGAGCGGTTGATGGACGGTTCGTCGAGCGGTTCCATCACCTCGTGCATGTTCCCGGCCGGCAAGACTGTCAGCATCACGCTCGATCTTGGTACCGCCCGGTGCCTGCGCGAGGTCCGGGTCCGCACGTGGGAGAAGTTGGGAAACGCGAAATACAAACAGGTGGCGCTCAGCGTCAGTGATGACAATTTCCAGCAGGACACTCGGTCCGTGGGCGGCCTGCCGGAAACCGGCACGGAGACCTTTGGCA
>CAZAAF010000013.1:13198-20880 GCA_964482575.1 uncultured Verrucomicrobiota bacterium
ACCATCCGCTCTGCGGCGTTGGAACTGACGGCGCGCTATGTTCGCGTTACCGCCGAGCCGGCCGCGAAAAACGCGGCGGTGTATCTCGCCGAGATCGAGATTCGAGGGGCGACCCCGGGAGAACGGCCGAAACTGACCGCGCTGGCGTCCGCCGATCTCGACGGGGACGGAAAGGCCGGGGCAATCATCGGCACGGGCGGCGGCGATGTGGTGGCCCTGGACGCGTCGGTGCGAAAGTTGTGGCAGACGAGAGTGGACGGGGCGGTGACGGCCCTTGCCGCGGGTCCGCTGGACCGTTCCGGCAAAGCCTCGGTGATTTACGGCACGGACGCCGCCACGCTGGGCGTGCTCGACGCCGCCGGCCGCCAGGTGGCCGGGGTCAAGCCGCCGATGTATCGCGGCGAACCGAGCCGGGTGCGGACCATCCTGCTGGCCGATCTGGAGGGACACGGCACCCCGGCCATTGTCATCGGCTGCGATAGCTGGCAATACATGGCCTACTCGCCGGCGTTGAAGCTGATTTGGAAAACCGTGTTTTACGCCCATGAGGCGACCGTCGGCCACGTGGCCGATCTCAACGGCGACGGCAAACCCGAGATCGTCGCCGGCAACGCCTATTACAGCCTCCAGATTCTCAACCATCGCGGCAAGGTCATTGTCAGCGGCCCGTCCTTCGGCCCGGAGCAGACGGCCGTGACTTCCGGTGACCTGCGCGGCGACGGCCAACGCGCGGTGATTCTCGGCACCGACGGCGGTACGGTGCTGGCGTTCGACGCGAAAGGCCGCCGTCTTTGGGAAACCAATGTCGGGGACCGGGTAACGACGTTGCGTTGCGATGTTGTTGGGGGACAACCGCGCGTTATTGTTGCTTCCGAGAGCGGTTACATCTGGGCGTTCGATGCATCGGGCAAACCCATCTGGAAGCGCAATCTCGGCGAGCCGGTCAAGCGCCTCGTTCGCGAGGGCGACTCGTATTGGGCGGCCGCGGCGGCCTGCGGGGTTGTTCGCCTGTCATTGGATGGCAAGATCGAAGCGGTCGCCGCCACGCCTGCGCCGGCGAGCGATTTGACTGCCGGTCCCGGCGGACTGGCGGTGCTGACAACGGATGGTTCCGCGTTCGGAATCGCCACCCGATAAGAAAGAAACGTAATCCATGGAAACTGCATCCACACGCATCTCCGGAGGATTGGCGGCGGCCCTGATGATGTTGATGGCGATAGGGGCCTGCCAGACCCCCGACGCGTCGAAAGCCCCCGTTGAAGAGAAAAAGACGTTTGCACAAATGGCCCTGAAAACCAGCCGCCCACCCGGTTTCCCGGAGCCTTCGGCGGTCTGTTTTTCCAGCCGGTGGAAACATCCAAGCAGCGCGAAGGATCCTCACGACAGTTTCAAGGCCGCGACCGGATTCCACGCGACCGGTTTTTACTGGACCTACGGGCCGGACGCGGCATGGTTCCGCGAAATCAAACGCCGGGGATACACAGTGCAAGGCTGGCTGAGCACGATCCTTCCTGACACGCTGTTCGGCAACACCCGCCAGAAAGGGCGCATCCTGAATGAGAAGGGTGAGTTGGTCACCGGACCGTGGATGCTCTCCTGGAAGGGGTGGTGGGGATGTTTCAACAGTCCCGAATACCGCGCCATCTATCTCGCCTACGTAAAGATGTATCTGGATGCCGGCGTGGACTTGCTGCAGATGGACGATCCCGGCGAAAACGACACCGCCGTCCGATGGGGCGGATGCTACTGCCCGTACTGCAAGGCCAAGGCCGCGCGTCTTGGCAAGACGCCGCCCGAGATCCAGAGGGAATCCACGGAGGAGTTTTACCGCTACATCCGCGCCGAGATGAACGCCTATGCCAAACGACACGTGCCGTTTTCCTGCAACAGCCATCCCGGCGACCGCTATTTTTATGCCGAAACGTTCGATTTCGGCATCGAGGAGCTCGACCACACGACCCCCGGCAGTTTCTACAACGCCATGCGCGACGCGACGCGACGCGGCAAGGCGCAGATGTACACCTTCCGTTCCGAAAGCGTGCCGGAGACGCGGCGGACCATCGCCCTGGCGTATGCTTGCGGGAGCCACATCATCGTGCCGTGGGATGTTTACATGCCGGGGCAGGGTGCCCCGCGCTACTTCGGCAAGCCCGAGGACTACGCCGACCTTTATGGTTTTGCGCGGGCGAACGCCTCCTATCTTGACGGTTATGAAGATGCCGCGTTCCTGATGCCCGAGGCGCCCGATGGCCGTTATCCGCAGACGCCGTTGGCGGTGGCCGGTGGGTCGGAGAACCTGAACCTGTTTGTACGGGCTGTGCCGGGCAAACCGGATGCCCCGGTTGTCATCCATTGCCTCGACATGAGCGAAATGCCGAAGCCCTTCCGGATGCATATGGACCCGGCCAGGTTGTTTGGCGACCAGCCCGTCACCATTGACCTGTTGACGCCCGCGCCCTATGACCCGGCGGCTCACGCGCGCGCGGAACAGACGAAGGCCTTTGCCTCGCTGGCCGTCCGGCAGCGGCTGGCGGCGGGATGCGTGACGTCGTTTGAAGTGCCGGTCGTGGGTCCGTGGGGATTGATTGTGATCACCCCCGATCCTTCCGCCCCCAGGCGCGTCTGGTCTCCCTCCATTCTGGCCGACGGCCAGAGTATTTATTCCCGGGCACTGTTCGTGAACCTGGCGTGCGCCACCCGGGATGCCGTCATCCACTATACCCTCGACGGAACCGAACCCGGGACGTCGTCCACTCCCTATACCCAGCCGATTGTCTTGACGGACAACACAACGGTGAAGGCCCGTTCGTATGTCGGCAGCACCGCCAGTGTTGGTACGACCGTTTCGTTCAGGAAAGCCGCAGGGGCCCGGGTGCCGGGCCTGCCTGACACCATCCCGGGCCTTTGCTTGTGGCTTCGCGCCCGGGATCTGCTGGCGTCGCACACGTCGGGGGACTTCATTGCACAGTGGCCCGCCAAAACCGGTCCTGCGATGGTTTCGGAACCGGTGAAACTGTACAATGGCCGGACGGCGACGGCGCCCGTGCTTGAGGCCTGTGCCATCAACCGGAAACCGGCCGTGCGTTTCAAGAGCGGCTCCGACTTGCTGGTCATTCCCGGTTTTGCGGACGAGCATCTGAGGGGCGCCTTTACGGTCTTTATGGTTACGCGCTCCGGCGACAAACTATTTGGGGCGTGCGGGAACTCGCGCAATGGCAACGGCGGCACGCCGCGGTTGTACCTGACGCGTGACGCGTTCACCTACAACGCGTCCAGCCTCCACGTGGGCGTGACTTCGGATACGCCCGCCCTGCTGACGTACAGCCACGACGGCGTCAGCACCCTCGATGCCTGGTTCAACGGCCATCGTTCGGCCCGGGGTTCCGGGGACGCCTATGCGCCCGTGAAACACTTCGGCGGCGGCCATCTGGCCATTCCGTTCTGGTGTGGCAACGACTATCACGGGGGCGATGTGGCCGAGGTGATCGTGTTCGACCGCCGCCTGGAGGACCGGCAGCGTGAAGGGGTTGAGCAGTATCTGGCTGAAGAATACGGGCTCCGCACCGTCAAACAATGGGACTAGGCGCCGCTCGAACATGGCGCGGAAGCCTGTCCGGGAGTAAGTTGGGTTGTGCTCTCTCGAAGGATGTTCAAGAGGCCGAAGGGTGGCTTCGGACTTTTTGCGTTGACGGTTCGAGAGGGGCGAGTAGGATGCGAACGCAGTGGGATGTTGGATTTGGAATCAAACGTTAACCTCGAGGACATATGAAGTTGATCATCAGCACACTTTCCATTCTGGCCGTTTGCGCCGCCATCGTGACCGCCGCCGACAAACCAGCGGCTTCCGAAGACGCTCTCAAGAAAACGTTCAGCCAGATGGATCGGAATCGCGATGGTTTCATCACGCTCGCCGAATGGCGCATGGCGGCGATGACGGATTCAACCAAGACCGACGCGGCTTTCAAGGCTCTGGACAAGGGCGGTCATGGCAAGATCAGTTATGCGGAATTCAAGGCGGGGATGCAGACCGCCGCCGCCGCTGCCGGCGGGGCCAACAAGCAGAAGTTCACCAAGGCGCAGGTCGAGCGGCGCTTGAGGGAACTCGAGGATCTCCACAAGCGCGGGCTGATTACGGACGACATGTACGAGCGGAAGAAGGCGGAGTGCGAGACCAACGTTGAGAAGTAACCGGACGTTGTTCTGCGGTCGTCGCCAGACGTTCTTGCAACCTGCGTTGTGACCGTCCATGTCCGTGTTGCGTGGACGGTTGTTTCCACGTGGCAAAGGGAGCAGGGGATGCGTTTCTGGCAAAACGCCATTCGCAATCACAAGGACACGGCATCATCCGGGGAAACCCCGCAGGGACCCACAGACCCCGCCCGACTCCGTCGTCGGGATGGATTCCGCCCGCCTACTTCTTGGCTGTCCGCGTCCTCTTCGGACGGACGGGCAGGTCACCCGGGTCCGGAACACAGACGAGGAATTCCTTTGCCGGAACCAGATGGGTCCAAAGAAACGCCTGCATCCGGTCTTCGCACGGCACGGCTTCGTGGGCGATGGCCTTCCCCTGGACGGTGGCACGGCCCTCAATGGTCAGGCTGACCGGCTGCTCGGTCTTGTCCAGCGTCGTGGTCAGCGAAACCTGCGCCACGCGTTGGGTGCCGGTCAGCGTGGAGCCATACATGGAGAAACCCTTCGGCGCATCCTTTAATCCCAGCGTGATATACCCGTCAAAGCCGTCCTGGCGGATGACATAAACGCTCAGCGGCGCCGTGGAGCTGCCACGGAAACTCGCGCTGGAGGGCACCAGGCGCAACGCAAAATCGGGCTGCGGGGTGCTGATACGCAGACGGTAGGCGTATTCCTGGCCGCCGGCACGCTGGGCATCCCCCAAGTGCAGATAATACGTCCCGTTGGCCGGCAGGGTGTACCGGATGTAGGAATCGGCGTGGTGGGTGTTCACTCCCCAGTCCACGTCATGCAGATTGCTGATCGTGTCGCTGTTGTTGTCGTCGTTGTACGCCAGCGTCTTGCCGGAGGCGTCGGTCAGCTTCAGCACAGAGTCCAGCGGGGAATCGAGCCGGCGCGCATACACTTCCGCCACGATGGTTTCGCCGGCACGCCCTTCGAACTGGAACACATCCCAATCACCCGGCACGTCCACGCGGCCATTGATGACGGTTGGCAGGGTGATCTTTTGCGCGGTGGCCGGCGTGTTGTTGGGCTCGCGTTCGAGGCATTCCGGCAGGGTGTCGAGATGAAACAGCACGCGGTTGGAATAGACGCCTTCCTTGCGCACGCCAATGGGGTAGATGCCGGGTTCGACGTCCTTGGTGGGCGGCGAGAGGCGGGTGGCCGGAAGGTTCCAGCCTTTCATCTCAACCGTCACGGGGGTGTCCACACGTCCGCCCAGTGGGAAGATGCTCGTTACAAAGGGCAGTTCGCCGATGGTGACGCGATAGACGAAATCTTCCCGGCCACGATAAATGCCGTCGTAGATGCTGAACACATACTCGCCGTCCTTGGGCACATCGAACAGGACGACCGGATCGGGCTTGAACCGGAAATCGTCGTCGTATGCCACCTCTTTGCCGTTCGCATCATACACGGCGATGACCGGTTGGAACCAGCCCGGCACTGCGTCGGCGATGAACGGAATCAACTGACGGCCCAAGGCGCTGATGACCAGCCGTTGCCCTTTGCGGGCGGAGAAGCGGTAGCGTTCGATTTCCCCGGAACCGATCTGGCCGTTGACGGTGCAGGGTACCTTGATGTGGATTTCACCCGTCGCGTAGCCGCCCTGCGATGAACCGCCGCCCATCATCATCTCGGAATTGCTTTCCTGGTTTTTCAGGAAGCGCCGGCGCTTGACCAGGCTTTCATCCTCCTTGCCGAGCACTTGCAGCGGGCTGGTGGACATGGGCGGCAGCGATACTTCCGGCAGTTGGCCGATGTGGAAAACCAACGCGTTGGACAGGCCCCGCGGCGTGCCCAGCCTCAATTCCCGCTCGCTGGGCTTGGCATTGGCGTCCACGGTGATTTCGATGATGGCAATGTTGGAGATGGAGGCGCTCTGCGGGCGGAGGACATATTCGTCCACGAGCCTCTGGATCCGGGCGATCATCTTCTTGGTTTCCTCGTCCTTGCCGGACGTTCCACCCTTCTTCAACTCGTCCAGTTGCTCCCGCAGCACCATCACCTCCTGCGGATTCAGGTGCTTGTTATACTCCACCACCTTGGCGGTGGCGCCTTCGCCGGAGATGTACGCGGTATTGACGCCTTCCAGATACTGGCCGCCGAGTGTGACTTTGAAGGTGGTGCCCCGCTGGCCGCCGGCAGGATAGGCGAACCCCACATATGGACGTTGCTGCGCCTGCGCGCCCGTGGCCACGGCCAGCACAACAATCATCCCCAGAATCGCACGCCATTGGAATTTGCTCATAAACCCTTCCGTCGTTTCAATGATTCCGACCGTCGCACTCGCACCGCCACCGAACTACAACAGGGCCGCTCTCTCCGGTCCGGTGGACGGTTCTTTGTACCGCACCGGCCGGAGATAAGCGACCCAATTTCTTCGCCCACAGGGGCGTTACATGATTTCCTTCAGCAAGCCGTTGGACTTCACGCCTTCTTCGCCGATCGGGAGCACACGGGCTTCCAGACCGAGCGGGTGCGGCAGGAGCGCGTTGGCATCAATGCCGGCCAGCGCGTAAATGCTGCCGAGGAAGTCCACCGGGTACACGGGACGATCCTTCGGTTCCTCGCCTTTGGCGTCCGAGGAGCCGACCACCTGGCCGCCCTTGAAACCGCCACCGGCCACCAGCACCGTGAAAACGTTGCCGTAATGTCCGCGGCCACCATTCCAGGGTGGCTGCCAGTCCACTTTCGGCGTCCGGCCGAACTCACCGCTGCACCAGACGATGGTGCTCTCCAGCAACCCATGGTCCGACAGATCCTGCATCAACATCGACAGCCCTTGATCCAGGTTCGGGCATTGCCGACGCATGATCTGGAAATGATCCTTGTGTGTGTCCCAGCCCGCGGGGTAGTTGATGACGATGTAGGGAACGCCCACTTCGACAAGGCGGCGGGCCATCAAGCATTCCTGTCCGAAGGTGTTGCGGCCATACTTGTCCCTCAGCTCGGCCTTTTCCTTGTTAAGGTCGAACACTTCCTTGCCTTCGCCGAGGATCAGCTTGTAGGCCTGCCTCTCCGCGTCGTCGGAGGCTGCGATTTGCGGATTGTTCGCCATCGCGTTGCCGAGCGTGTTCATGTCGTGGAGGTATTTCTGGCGCGCTTTTTGGCGATCGTCGGAAATGCCCTTGGCGATGACGCCTTCCACCTCGAACCGGGCCGCATTGGGATCACCGCCCGTGGCAAACGGCTTGTACTTGCTCGGCAGGAAGCCCGCTTCGGAGAACCGGCCCGCCGGCTGCGTCAGCACGACGAACGGCGGAATGATGCCCTTGTAGGTGTCGCTCTTGAACAGCGAGAACACGGCACCCAGGCTCGGGTAGGCCAGCCGCTCACCGGGCGTATGGCCGGTCTGCATCAGATAGGCGGCCGTCTCATGACCGAAGTTGCGGTGGGTCATGCTGCGGATGAGGGAGAATTTGTCCGCCTGCTTGGCCAGTTCTGGGAACAGTTCACCGAGCTGCATCCCGTCCACCTTGGTGGGAATC
>CAZAAF010000014.1:0-315 GCA_964482575.1 uncultured Verrucomicrobiota bacterium
ACAAGGACATGTTGCCGCGGGGCGCCGGCGACACGGCTCTTGAGGATTTCATTCGCAAACAGATCGCGACGGAAACCGAGCACGTCCAGGAAATCGCCCTGTTGTTGGAATAGGAATTTGAAGGTTGCGAGCCGGTTGGCACGCCGCTTCGCAACCCTCAGTGAGAGCCAGACTCTGGAAGGAAAGCTCTCGCTTTCAGAAACAAGACGCGGCCCACGGCTTCGCAACGCGGAAATCGGGCGAGGCCGACGCGGGCGTCGACTTTCACCGGAACCCGTGCCAATCCCTGAAAGGAATCCATGGCAGCATGGGGCC
>CAZAAF010000014.1:325-20188 GCA_964482575.1 uncultured Verrucomicrobiota bacterium
GTGGCTGGCATTGGCGTTGGCGGCGGTCGCGTTGAACGGCAAATCCGTATCGGCCACGGAGAGGGTGTTTACCTACCCGTACGAGCCCGAGGTCTTCCCGAAGGGCGCATCGGAATTCGAGCAATGGCTGACGTGGTTTGGCGGCCGCGACGCCGCCGTCGGGCAGGAGCATTACTCCCGCTGGGAAGTGCGCGAGGAGTTGAGTACGGCTTCACCGACAACTACACCGCGTCCTTTTACCTGAATGGCAGCTACCAGAATTTCCACAATCCGGTCACGAACAACAACGACTCGCGACTCGTGTGGGATGGCCTCTCCGTGGAAAACCGCTACATGCTGCTCAATCCCGCCGACCACGCCATCGGCCTGACACTCTATGCCGAGCCGCGCGTATCGGACCGCGCGGCCGAAATGGAAACGAAAATCATCCCGGGCCAGCGGTTTGCCGAGGACTGGAAATGGGCACTGAATCTGGGCCACGCCACCGAATGGCCCATGAATGGCAAGGACGTCACCGAAGGCAAGGTTGAGTTGAACTTCGGCATCACGCAAAAACCTCGGCCATCATTGGACGGCGGGCCTTGAGGTGCGCGGCCACAACGAACTGCCGAAATACGATCGCCGGGAAAACACGGCGGTTTACATCGGTCCGGTCGTGAGCTACCGTGCCATCAGGTGGTGGGCGGCCCTGAGCGTCCTGCCGCAGATTTACGGCCAGAGTTTCCAAGGCAACCCCAGCAACCTCCAAGGCCTTGACTTGGAGGGGCACGAGCGGATTAACATCAGGCTCATCGTAGGATTTGGCTTTTGATGAAACAGACACTGGTGATCGCAATCGCAGGACTGACGGTCGCATGGGCCGCCGCGGCCGACGGCCCTTCTTCCCAGGATCTATCGACAGGGAAGAAGCTCTATCAAACCAAATGCGCCCGGTGTCACAAGTTTTACAACGTCGACAATTACCCGGACCCGACGTGGACCATGTGGCTGGAGCAGATGATCGCCAAGTCACGGCTGACGTCCAAGGAGGCCGACCTGCTCAAACGGTATCTGCAAACGCTGCGGCCCAGCCACCCACCGGCCGGAACGGACGGACGAACGCCGCAGCCGTGACCCAAGACGGGAGAACCGGGCCCTGGCACGCGTCATCCCGCCAAAAGAACTGGCCGTCTCGCAACCACTTTTGTCCGCGTGGGGCAACGAACCTTTGAAATGACGTGGCCGAATGATTGAACTGGACACCGAGACCTTGCACCGGTGCCGTCGTGGCGATCCCGCGGCGCTCGGCGCACTGTACGACGCCTACCGCCAGCCGGTGTATTACCTAGTGCGGCGCATGGTCGGCGAGGCGGAGGCGGAGGACGTCTGCCAGGAAGCGTTCATTGCCGTCTTCGGCGCGGTGGCAAAGTTCGCCGGCAAGTCGAAACTGTCCACCTGGGTGATGGCCGTGGCCACGCGCGTCTGCCTGATGCACCTGCGCAAGCGCCGGCGGCAGGAAGTCACCACGGATCCGGCCGATACCGGCCATGCCGAACCCATCACGCTGCTATCACCCAGCGAAGCCCTGCTGAACAAGGAATTTCTGCAGCGGCTCGCCGACGCCATGGATCAACTTCCGGAAAACCAGCGCACCGCCGTCACGCTTCGCAGCTTCGAGGAGATGTCCTACGAACAAATCGCGCGGGCCATGAACTGCCGGCTCGAACAGGTGCGCGCCACGCTGTTCCGGGCACGGTGCCGGTTGCTGAAGTTTTTGGAGGGACGCAGATGAGCACGCCATCGCCACAACATTACACGGCGCAGGAATGGTCGGCCTACCTCGACGGCGAACTGCCCGCCGCAGCCCTTGAGGCCATGCGCGGCCATCTGCGCGACTGTCCGTCCTGTGCCGCCATCCTGCGGAGTTTCGAGGCGGTGCAGCGCGGGGCGGAGCAGCTCGCGCAACAACCCGCGCCGGCCCAGCCACAACGGCGTACGCGACTCGTCGCCATCGGCGCGGCCATGATCGCGAAAGGCCGGTCACAACGGCGATGGACGCAATGGCTGGCGGCCGTTGCCAGTGTCGTCGTCCTCGCCGGCCTGGCGGCGGCGCTCTGGCACGGAGTCACGCAACCGCCAACCGCGACCCCGGCGACCACACCCGCACCGTCGCCCATTGCGGGCCGCAAAGTGTGGGTGACCCTGGATCGTGTCCTGATCACGCGCTACTTTGTGGAACCGCCATCGCTCGAATACGACGTGACCATCCACAACGATGACACCGGACCGCTGGAAGTCATCCGCGTCATCGTCAGCGATCCCTTGGGCGAGAAGGCGCGGCCCGTGGCGGCGGCGCTGCGGGTTGAAGCGGGTCAAACACTCCAGCGCGTCTTCAGCCGGCCCGTCGGTGAAAACGCCCAATTGAAGCCCGGCCACTATCGCATCCTGCTGGAATCGTCGGACGGACGGCTGGTCGCCGAAAAAATCATTCCCTAGCCAGAACCTGCGGGTTGTTCGGGACGTAGTGGAAAAGATACTGCTGTGCGTAACCGGCGTAGCGGCCAAAATACTCCCCGCGAAACTCCATCAGTTGCCGTCGCGTCACGCGACGCCGGCGTGCGAAATACAACTGCCGCAGCGCGCGCTCGATCCAGACATCCACCGGAAACGCCTCCTGTCGCCCCCAACCAAACAGCAGCGCGCAATCCGCCACCTTCGGCCCAACGCCCGGCAGCCGTATCAACTCCTCGACCGCGCGCGGATACTCCATGGCCTCAATATCCTTGAGCCGCACCCGGCCAGCATCCACTTCTCGTGCCGCGGCAAGCAGGTTCCTGGCCCGGAAACCCATCTTGCACGACCAGAGCTGCTCATGTGTCGCCCGCGCCACGGCGGACACCGACGGAAAAACAAACACCTCGCGTCCACCCGCTTCAAACGGCTCGCCGAGGGTGCGACAGAGGTTATCCACCACCTGACAAATCTGGACGAACTGTTTGGCTGACGAACAAATGAACGAGGCCAGGCATTCCCAAGGGTCCTGCCGCAGCAACCGCATGCCGCGACCGAACTCGACGGCGCGCCGCATATGGTCGTCGTCAGGGAAAGCGCGGATGATTGTCGCAACGTCTTCGTGGAGCTGGAAATAGGACGCCAGAATCCCGCTGGAAGCACCGTCGAGCGTCAACCGGTTGCCAGCTTGGGCCGCGTGGACGACCGCCCTGCCCACCACGCCTTCATAGCCGCCACCGGTCTTTCGGCGCCACCGAAACGCCTGGCCGCACTCCAAGGTGTGGCCGAGGTTGTAATTGTTGACGATATAATCCACGGTTGCACTCTAGGTCGGCCTCCGAACACGGGCAAGCGGAAGGTGTCCCCTTGCCTTGACAAGGGCCGGTCGGCCAGTATGATGCGCGGGCTTTTATCGAAAACGCTGGAGTTTGCTTATGAAACGAACCTTGCAACCACATCGCCGTCGGCGCGTGCGCAAGCACGGCTTTCTGGCCAAGACGCGCACCAAAGCCGGTCGCGCGACGCTCAATCGCCGGCGCCGTAAGGGCCGCAAACGGCTGACGCCGGTCTAAACGGTGTGAAACAGACGCTCCGCAAACAGGAGCGGCTGCAGCACGGCTTGGATTTCCGGCGGGCGCGCGCCGAAGGGCGCCGACTGGTCGGCCGGTTGATGTTGCTGAACGTGCTGCGAGCGGAAGACCTGCCGGGCCGCCGGCTCGGCGTGGTCACCAGCCGCCAGATCGGCGGCGCCGTCGTCCGCAACCGCGCCCGACGCATCGTGCGGGAGGCGTGGCGACAGATGAAGGAAAAGCTCGTGGAACCTTGCGACGTCGTCGTGGTCGCCCGACGCGGGATGGTCGGCTGTGCGATGCAGGATGTGCAGGCCGAGTTGTTGCGGCTGTTGGGCGCGGCGGATGCCTTGAAAAAAGACTGAAGAGCGCCCGGCGGTCACGCGGGTCATACGTTGTTGAACATGAGTTGGGTCCTGATCAAATTGCTGCGGGTTTACCAGATCCTGGTATCGCCCGCGCTTCACTCCCTGTTGCCGGCCGCCTCGGGTTGCCGCTTCGCCCCCACCTGTTCGCAATACGCCATGGATGCGGTACGGACACACGGCGCCGTGCGCGGATCCTGGCTCGCCGCGAAACGGCTGGCGCGCTGCCATCCGTGGGGCGGTCACGGTTTCGACCCGGTGCCGATTCCCGTTGAATCCCGCATCGTCAATCACGGGTTGCGAACGGCAAGCCACCCTTCTCCTGTTTCCCATCACGTTTTTCACCCCCGCCTGTAACGAGGCTGAATGGACAAAAAAACCCTTATCATCGTCGCCCTTTGCGTTGCCGCCTTTTTCGGCTGGCAAACGGCGGTGGAGCACTTCTGGCCCACGCCGCCGCCGGGCAAAGGTCCCGCGGCCAGGACCGGTGTGACCCCCAACGCCGTGGCCACCGCCACGACACCGGCGGAAATCAAAGCATCGCCGGAACCACCGCCCGCGCCCGTGCCACCGCCGGTTCCCGCGAAACCGGCCGGCCCCAGGCTGCCGGAAAAGATCGTCACCCTGGAAAACAAGGTGATCCGCGCCGAACTGACCACCTACGGCGGCGGCATCCGCGACGTGTTGCTCAAGGATTGGAAAGTCGGCATCCATAATCCGAGGCTGGTCATGCTGAACCGTTTTGCAACGGAGCCGGTTTTTGCGCTGACGGGCGGCTCGGTGAAAGGCACCAACGATCTCTTCGCGCCCCTGGCGTGGCCGGGCGTGGACAGCAACGCGGTCTTCGCCTTGACCGAGAGTTCGCCGGACCGCGCGATATTCACCAGCGATGTGGCGGACGGCCTGCGCATCGTGAAGGAAATTGTGTTGGGCACGGACTACGTGGTGACGTGCAAGATGCGGCTTGAGAACACAGGCACACATCCGGTGACCACGCCGGCGTTCGGCGTGGCGGTCGGCACGGCGGGGCAACTGGACGAGCACGATGACGCCACGTTCGTCTATGCCGATGTCTGGGACGGTGTGAGCGTCAGCCCGACAGGACGGGCCAAAGTGACATATACCGCCGCGTCGTCGATGGAGAAGAATGACGAGTTGATCACGACCGTTGCGCGCTGGGCGGCGGTGAAGAATCGCTATTTCGCCCTGATTCTGACCCCCAAGGATGCGGCCCATGGATTCCACGCGCAGCGGGTGGAACTGCCACGTTCGCTCACCCCCGCGGCCAGCACGCCGCCCGCCGGCACACGGGCCTGGCTGCTGATGGACGCCACCAAAGTGGACGCCGGCGCCTCCATCACACGCGAATTCCAGCTTTATGCGGGACCGAAGGAATACAAGCGGCTCGTGGATCTCGGCGGCAAGCAGGAAGAGGTGATGGATTTCGGCTGGTTTGGCCGCATCGGCGAGGGGCTCCTCTGGAGCCTGATGTCCCTGTACGGCATCATCCCCAACTACGGCATCGCCATCATCATCATCACCATCATCATCAAGCTGTTGTTCTGGCCCATCCAGGCAATGAGCACGCGGTCGATGAAGAAGATGCAGGAGTTGCAGCCCCTCATCAACAAGCTCAAGGAAAAGCACCCGGACGACCCGCAAAAGCAGCAGCAGGAAATGATGAAGTTGTACCGGGAACACAAGGTCAGCCCGCTCGGCGGCTGCCTGCCGTTGCTGGCGCAGATCCCGGTGTTCGTCGCGCTCTACAACATGCTGCGCAGCTCCATTGAATTGCGCGGCGCGAAATTCCTGTGGATTCAGGATCTCAGCCAGCCCGACACCGTCTTCTCGCTCGGCTCGATCCCGGTGAATCCGCTGCCGTTGCTGATGTGCGCCACGACCATCTGGCAGCAAAAACTGACCCCGAACGCCTCGGTGGACCCCAACCAGCAGAAGATGATGATGCTGATGCCGCTGATGTTTGTGTTCATGTTTTACAACATGTCGAGCGGACTGGTGCTTTACTGGACCGTGCAGAACCTGCTGAGCATCCTCCAGCAATGGATGGCGCTGCGGGACAAGAACAAACCCGGTGCGACCGCCGCGCCGGTCAAACGGTGATATCATGGCTAACGATCCGAAAGAGATGCTGGGCGACCTGCTGCGCCTGATGGGTTTCGAAGGCAAGGTGGACCAGTTTGCCACCGGGGACGGGTTGATGCTGCACGTCGAGTGCGCGGACGGCGGGCGACTCATTGGCAAACAAGGCCAGACCCTCAGCCATCTCCAATTCCTGCTGAACCGGATGCTGCGCAAACAAAGTCCGGAAGCGCCGCATGTCATCGTGGACGTGTGCCGCTATCGGGAACGCGCGCACGACCTGCTCATCAAGCACACCCAGGAGCAGGCCGATCGGGTCCGGCGCTGGGGCGATCCGATTCAACTGGAACCGATGACACCCTACGAGCGGCGCGTCATTCACCAGTTCTACGCCACCGACCCGGAAATCGAAACCGTCAGCGAAGCCGGCGAGGAAACCGGCCGCAAACAGATCACGCTGCAGTTAAGGAAGAAGTAGCGCGGCGGGCGGCGGCGTAAAACGGATGTCCACATCCGTTTATGAACGGGCTTGGAAGCCCGTTCTACTTGGGTGAAAAGGCGGCGTTGAATTTTCCAAGCCACACTTCCGCCGCCGCTTGATCCGTTTCACCATTCAGGCGCAGGGCCAGCCACTGGCTATAGCCGAGGGCAACAAGTTGCCGTCCCAACGGGGCCGGGTCGTCGGCCAATCGCGCCCACACCAACCGCGTGTGCATCGCCGGTTTTGCCAGCCGTTCCCATGCCGCACCATGGCAGGCGAGCCGGATGTTCGGGTGATTCACCTTCTGCACAAGCTTCTCGGTCACGCCCGGGTCGCCCTCCAGGCATAACGCCACACGCCGCGACTCCGCCAGCGGCGCGCAGGCCCGCAGCGTCTCGGCGGCGAGTGTCTCGGCCTGTTCGGCGCGCAGCCGGCCGCAGAGCGTGTCCCACGCCGGCAGTTCGCAACAGGCCAGCCGCGCCCCCAGTTCCGTGCACAACCGGATGACGCCCTGCAGCCGGGTCCGCGCGGCCGCCCGCGTGGTTTCACCTCCCGCCAGTTGCCGCGCCGCATTCGCCAATATCCCGGTGAGCCCGGCAACGGCCACGTCATGGGCCTTCGCCGTCTGCCGCCATCGTGTACAGGCCGTCTCGGACAACCCCTCCGGCTCCAAGACAAGTGCCGGCAGGGGCAGCAACACGCCGTACAGCTTCAACTTCGCCGCCAGCGCGCATACGGCTTCGACGTGAATGCACGCACCGGCTTCCATTTCGAGAATCACTCGCATGGAATCATTCTAGCACAAAAAGCGGGGCCGGATGTCACCCCATCCACCACACCGATCCGGCACAGGTTCACGGGACTTCCGGCGGCTGGGCTCCGGGGTTCGCCCCCGTGCGCTTGTGTTTCCCATGGTGGCTGTTATCATGCGCCGCTATGCAACGGATGTTTTGGATGGCGGTTGTGCTGGCGCTCGCCGTGACGGGGTGCACCGAGCCGGTCACAACAGGCTTTATCAGCGACGACAAGAATCCCTGGCTGAAGAAGGCCGAGGAGCAAAAGCAGCGGCGCAGTTACGCCGAGGCGGCGGAGTCGTATGAACAAGCGCTGAAACTCAATCCCGACTCGGCCGCCATCCACTGGGCCGTGGCCCTGCTCGACGAGCAGCAGCTCAACGACCTCGCCAGCGCGATCTACCACTATCAGCGGTTCATCAAGTTGAACACCGAACCCGAGCGCACCAAGACGGCCAATGTCTTCATCGAACGCGCCAAGCGCAATCTGATCGCCTCGATGCCGAACACGCCGATGGAAAATGCGTCGGAGATGAACGATCTGCTGCAAAAAAACCGCGCCCTCCAGGATGATGTGGACAAGCTGCGGCAACAACTGGCGGAGGCGCAAATGCGGCTGGCCAATCAACCGCAGGTGGTGGCCACCGCACAAACGCCCATGCTGGAACCGCCGGTGCCGTCCGGGTCAAATGCCGTGACCACGGCCGCCCCACCCGTGGCGAATCCGGCCGACATGCAACCCCGGCCGCCGTTGCCACCCGCGAACCCGGGAACCAAGACAGCCGCGACACCGGCCAACCCGACGCCCCAGACGGCGGCCGGCGACACCCCGCCGCCGCCCGTCAACAACAAGAAGACCACCACCTACAAGGTCAAATCGGGCGACACGCTCGCCGGCATCGCGCAAAAATTCTACGGGGACCGCAACCTCTGGCCGCAGGTCTACAAGGCCAACCGGTCCGCGATCCCCGACAAGGACCGGCTGCTGCCCGGTACCGTCCTCACCATCCCGCCCAAAAAGACGCGTTGAGCGGCCCGGGGCCGACGCGGGATGTTTCCTTGCGAAGGCGCCCCCACGAAGGTATGCTGGACTGGAAATGAAAAGGCGTGCCATTTATCCAGGCAGCTTCGATCCCATCACGAACGGCCACCTCGACGTGGTCGAGCGCGCGACGAGGCTGTTTGATGAGGTCATCGTTGCCGTTGCGGTGAACATCGGGAAGGACCCGTTGTTTACGGTCAAGGAGCGGCTCGATCTGATCGTGCCGGCGGTCCAGCATCTGCCCAACGTCCGGGTGGACAGCTTTGAGACGCTGTTGATGGACTATGCCAAGCGGATGAAGGCGGTCGCCGTGGTCCGCGGGTTGCGGGCGGTGAGCGATTTTGAGTTTGAGTTCCAGATGGCGTTGATGAACCGCAATCTGGCGCCGGAGGTGGAGACGGTGTTTTTGATGCCCAAGGACAGTTACGCGTATTTGAGTTCGAGGATGATCAAGGAGATCGTCCGGCTGGGCGGCCGTCCGAAAGGGTTTGTGCCGCCGTTTGTCGAGACCGCGCTGCAGCGCCGGCTCGGGAAAGGAGCTCGAAAATGAAAATCAACCTGAGGAACTTTCCCGCCGAGGGGCGGGACTTCGAAGGCGAGGATCCGGTTGATATTCTGGATATCCAGGATCCGGAGTATCGTTTCGAGGCACCGATCCACTACCGGTTGCACGGGCAGGTTTTGGGTCATGCATTGGTGGTCACCGGTCGCGTATGGACGCAGGTGGGAATGACTTGCGTCCGTTGCCTGAAGGGATCGGGGCAAAAAGTGGAGGTCCGGGACTTTGTGGTTCACCGCGAAATCGCTCCCACAGACGATTTCGCGGACTTGACGGAGAATCTGCGGGAAGATATTTTGCTGGCTCTTCCGCAGAACCCGTTGTGCAGCAAGGATTGCAGGGGCTTGTGCCCCGTCTGCGGACTGGACCTGAACGAAAACAATTGTTCGTGCGCGAAACAGGCGGCCGGGGCCGGCTCCAAGCGAGCCGGCGTCGGCAGCACGGGAACGTCTTGGAGCGCGCTCGATCGTATTAAAACTGCGAGGAAGTAACATGGGCGTTCCAAAACGCAAGATGTCCAAGAGCCGGCAACGCAGCCGGCGTAAAGCCAATAGCTGGCGCGCGCCGCAGACGGGCAAGTGCCCGCAGTGTGGCAGCAGCGCACAGCCTCACCGGGTGTGCCCCAGTTGCGGCTATTACAAGGGCCGCCAGGTGGTCACCATTCAGGCGGGCGCATAGCGTATCAGGGAGGTTCGTCGCGGCCCGCCATTTTCGACCTTGAAGATTGCCGTTGATGCCATGGGGGGGGACCACGGGCCGCAGCCCGTCGTGGAGGCCGCTGCGACCGCGCTCGGGCTCTACCCACAGATCGAGCACATCTTCCTGGTGGGCAGGGAAAACGATCTCAAGGCCCAGCTCGCCGGTCGTTCGGTGGACCCCAAGCGGCTCAGCATTGTCCACGCCTCCGAGGTGGTGACGATGGAGGACAAGGCCGTGGAGGCCGTCCGGCGCAAGCGGGATTCCTCCATCAGCCGCGCCGTGGACATGATCAAGGAAGGCAAGGCGGATGCCGTGTTATCGCCCGGCAACACCGGTGCCTTCATGGCCACCGCCCTCATCAAGCTGCGCACCCTGCCCGGCGTCGAACGGCCCGGGCTGGCCACGGTCATGCCGTCGCAACACGGCCGGTTCCTGATCCTGGACCTCGGCGCCAACGCCGACGCCCGGCCGCAGCATTTGTGCGACTACGGCATCATGGGCGAAATCTACGCGCGTCAGATCATGGGCGTGCCCAATCCGCGCGTCGCGCTTTTCTCCATCGGCTCCGAGGATGTGAAAGGCAACGAACTCACCCTCGAAGCCCATCGGTTGCTGAAGAACAGCCCGGTGAACTTCACCGGCAACATCGAGGGGCACGACATGTTCGCCGACAAGGTGGACGTGATCGTCACCGACGGTTTCACCGGCAACGCCGTGCTCAAGACCTGTGAAGCCACGTCGCGGCTCGTCTCCGGCTGGTTGAAGGAGGAGTTGATGCGAACCCCGGTTCGCAAGCTGGGCGCACTGATCGCCAGGGGCGCTTTCGCGGCGCTCAGAAAAAAGGCCAACCCCGACGAATATGGCGGCGCCATCCTGCTCGGGGTCAACGGCATCTGCATCAAGGCGCACGGCAAGGCCAGCGCCATCGCCATTTGTTCGGCCCTCCGCATCGCCGCCGACGCCATCACCCGGCAGGTCAACAGGCTTATCGTGGAAGAAATCCGTTTGACGCATGAAAAAGAACACCCCGCGCAGCCCGCGCCCGCAACTGCTGCCTAGAAGCGTTTCGATCATCGGCACGGGCAGCTATGTGCCCGAGCGGATCGTGTCCAACGCCGACTTTGAAGCCCGCAAGGAGCTTCAAACGACCGACGAGTGGATCCGCACCCGCACCGGCATTCGCGAGCGCCGGTTCGCCAGCGACAAGCAGTTCACCTCGGACCTGGCGGCCGAGGCGGCGCGGCGCGCCATGACCCAGGCGGGCGTGAAGCCGGAGGAAATCGACCTCATCATCGTGGCCACCATCACGCCGGACATGCCCTTCCCCTCGGCGGCCTGTCTGGTGCAGCAAAAGATCGGCGCCAAACGCGCCGCGTGCTTTGACATCGAAGCCGCCTGTTCCGGGTTCCTGTACGCGTTGGAAATCGGCCAGCAATTTGTCGCCGCCCATACGTACAACACGGTCCTCGTCATCGGCGCGGAGAAACTCTCCTCGATCGTGGACATGCAGGACCGCAACACGTGCGTCCTTTTCGGCGACGGCGCGGGCGCGGCCATCTTACGCAGCCTCGGCGACGCCAATCACGGCATCCTCACCACCTGCATGGGGGCCGATGGCACCCAGGCCGATCTGCTCAAGATGCCGGGCGGCGGTTCCCTCCACCCCGCAAGCCACCAGTCGGTGGATGCGCGGCTGCACTTTCTCCAGATGGCGGGCAAGGAAGTCTTCAAACAGGCCGTCACGGCCATGAACTCCGCGGCCACCGAAGCGCTGGCCCGCTGCCAACTCACCGGCGCCGACATCGCGCTGGTGATTCCGCATCAGGCCAATCTCCGCATCATTGACGCGCTGGCCAGGCGCATCGAAGTGCCGGCCGACCGCATCTTCGTGAACCTCGACCGCTACGGCAACACCTCGGCGGCGAGCGTGCCCATTGCGCTCGACGAGGCCGCCCACGCCGGCCGCATCAAGCCGGGCGACCTGGTGTTGATGGTGGCGTTCGGTGCCGGCTTCACCTGGGCCTCCTGCGTCGTGCAGTGGTAGCGAACGACTTCGCGCAGCGGCGGCCATAATCGGCGGTTCTTGCCGGCGCGCGCCTTAGTCGCGGCGGTAGGGTTCCAGCTCGGCCAGCATGCTCGGCGGGACTTTCGCGTCGAGTTCGCAGCGGCCCTCCACAAACTTCTTCTGCAACACCTGGCCGTCGCGATGGACCCGCGCCACCAGCGCGCTCTGGCTGGTGGGAATGGCGAGCCGCACGAACGCGTGCTTGGGCGTGAGCTGGACGCTGAGTTCCGCCAGCAGGGTTTCAAAACCGGTCTTGCGGAGGGCGCTGATGGCGATGGCGTTGGGGGTGGCGCGCTCCAACTGCTCGATGATGGCCGGGCTTTCGACGCGGTCGGCCTTGTTCAACGCCGTCACGGTGGACTTCTCCGAGGCTTTCAAATCGTGCAGCACCTGATTGACGGCGGCAATCTGGTCGAGCACCTGCGGATGGCTGGCGTCCACAACGTGGATGAGAACGTCGGCTTCGACAACCTCCTCGAGCGTGGCGTAGAAACTGTCCACGAGATGGTGCGGCAGGCGGCGCAGGAAACCGACCGTGTCGGTCAACAACACGTTGCGGTTGTTGGCGAGCCGCAGCCGGCGCGTGGTGGGGTCGAGCGTGGCAAACAGCTTGTTCTCGGCCACGACGTGCGCGTCGGTGAGCGCGTTCAGGAGCGTGCTCTTGCCGGCGTTGGTATAGCCGATGATGGCGACGATGGGCCACTCGTGGCGGCGGCGCCCGCTGCGCATGACGGCGCGGTGTTTGCGCACCTCGGCGATTTCCGCGCGCAGCCGCCGGATGCGCTCCTCGATGCGGCGGCGGTCCACCTCCAACTGCGTCTCGCCGGGGCCGCGCGAGCCGATGCCACCGTATTGGCGCGACAGGTGCGTCCACAATCGCGTCAGGCGCGGGAGCATGTATTGAAGCTGGGCCAGTTCGATCTGGAGCTTGCCCTCGCGGGTTTGCGCACGCTGGGCGAAGATGTCGAGGATCAGTTCCGTGCGGTCGAGGACTTTACACCCGAAGATTTCCTGCAAATTGCCCGCCTGGGCCGGGGTGAGATCGTCGTCAAAAATAACCGAGGTGACGCGCTCAGCTTCGGGAGCGCCCTGGATGTACTTGGCGGCCAGTTCCTCCGCCTTGCCGCGGCCGATGAAATGCGCGGGGGTGGGCTCCTTGAGCCTCTGGGTGGCCCGATCCACGATCACCGCGCCCGCCGACCGCGCCAGTTCCGCCAGTTCATCGAGGCTGTCGGACGCCTGCCAGCGATCCCGGCCCGTGCGTTCGAGTTCCACCAGGAGCACCCGCTCCTGCAAATGCGTGGTTGTATCAATCAGTTTTTTCGTGGTCGTCAGTCTCCTGCCCGGGAATCACCCTACCGTTGCGACCCCATGGGGTCAATGCTGCTCCGGGCCGGCGTGGATGCCAAACTCGCGCAATTCCGCCGTCAACCGCTCCACCGGCAGGCCCACGACATTGGAATAACTCCCGTTCAGGCCCGAGACCAGCGGCGGTCCCTCCTGAATCGCGTACGCGCCGGCCTTGTCGAGCACATGAACGGCGTCGAGGTATTGCTCGATGGCATTGTCCGACAGGGGCCGGAACTGGACGCGGGTTTCGACGGTGAACGTCCGTTCACGGTCGGCGGCCCGATGAACAAGGCAGACGCCGGTGATGACGGAGTGCGTCTGGCCGGAGAGGCATCGCAACATGCGCAGCGCATCGTCGAGGTCGCGCGGTTTTCCAAAAACCTCGTTCCCCAGCACCACGATGGTGTCGGCGCCAAGGACCACGGCATCGGGATGCCGGGCGGCGGCATCCCGGGCCTTGGCCTGTGCGTTGTGGAGGGCCAGGTCATGGACACTGACGGGGTGCTGGTCGCGTTCGTCCACGCCCGTGGGCAGGACGTCGAACGACAGGCCGAGCGACTGCAGCAATTCGGCCCGGCGCGGGCTGGCGCTGGCGAGGATGAGTTTCATGGGATGGATGATAATGATTTGCGGCACGGGTGGAATCGAATAAACTGGCGGGCGTTCCGTCAAAACTGGAGTATCATAAGGAAACCGAGTACACGTTTTTGGGAACCATAGGCTAGAACCATGAAAAAGCTACTGGCAGTAATGATCGGAGCCCTGATGCTGACCGCGGCGGCCAGTGTCAGCCAGGCCCAGTGGGTGGGAGTGGGTGTCGGAGTGGGTGGTTGGGGATGCCGCGGCGGCTGGGGTGTCGGGGTGGGCGTCGGCCTTCCGTTCGTCTCCGGATACTCGTATGCGTCGCCTTATTACTGTGCGCCAGCGCCCGCGTACTATCCGGCGCCGGTCTATGCGGCCCCCTATGCAGCCCCCGCCTATTCGGCGCCGGTCTATCCGGCGCCGGTCTATAGTTATCCGTCGAGCGGCTATTACTATGCGGAGCCGGCGTACTACACCGTGCCGTCGTCCTATTCCTACACAACGACGACCAGCGGGTGGTAAACGGCTCCCAGACCGTATTCGCAAATCCCGGCCCGGGAAGAAAGTCTCCGAGGTCGGGATTTGCTTTTGTGGCCACCGCGACTAGACTCATCCTCCATGAGCCATCCGTCGTCCGACCAACTCATCCCGTTCGGCGACAAGCGGCCGGTGCTCGGTCCCCGGACCTTCATCGCGGCCGGTGCGCGGCTCGTGGGCGAGGTGACGCTCGGTGAAGGCGCCAGCATCTGGTTCAATACCGTCCTGCGCGGCGACATCGCACCGGTGATCATCGGCGCGTTTACCAACATCCAGGACAACTCCACCTGTCATGTGGCGACCGACGTGGCCTGCGTCGTGGGCGCGTATTGCACCATCGGCCACCAGGTGACACTCCATGCCTGCACGATCGGCGATGAAACGCTCGTCGGCATGGGGGCGGTCATCATGGACGATTGCGTCATCGGCAACCAATGCATCATCGGGGCGAACGCGCTGCTGACCAAGGGCCTGCGCGTGCCCGACGGCTCGCTGGTCTATGGCGCGCCGGCGAAAGTCGTCAGCTCGCTCGGCGAGGCTGAGCGGCGACAGTTGCGCGCGTCCGCGGAAAAATACGTCCGGGTGGCGCAGGGCTATATGGACACGCCTCCGCCGTTGCGCCAGCCTTGACCTGCCAACGGCTGTTGCACTACAGTGCGCGCGGAACGAAGGGACACCCAATGCCATTTTTGATTTGTCGCAAAGAGGACGGGGAGGAAATCCGGCTGGCCATCACCTTGAAACCGGTGGTCCTGGGCCGTGGCGTCGAGACCGACTTGCGCGTCGAGGACAGCGAAGTCAGCCGCGCCCACTGCGCCATCTGGATGGAAGGCAGCCGCATCCTCATCAAGGACCTTCGTAGCCGCAACGGCACGTTCGTGAACGACGAGCGCGTCCAGGAAGTTGAGTTGAAGTCGGGCGACAAGGTCCGCGTCGGGCACTGCGAGTTTGCGATCGAAGGCGATCTCCCACGCAAGGGCACGTCCACGATCATGCGGGAGGTGGAGAAGGAGATGATGGACAAGGGCAAAGGGTTCCGGACCATCCTCCGCGAGGTCGTCAAGGAAGTCCCCACCGCCACCCCGAAACAACCGCCCACGCGATCCACGACACCGCCCCAGGTGTAATCCCCGCCACCGGATGGAATCAGGGCGCCGGGTTGCGCGGACGCGACGGCGATTGCTCCCGGATATAAATCAGTTGCGCCGAAACGCGTTTGGAAAACGCTTCCGACCAGCGGATGCCCGCCGCCTGACCATCCTCGGCCATGTGAATCGCGGGACACTCGGGTTTCAACCGGAAGCTGAACTGCCCACGGTCCGCCAGTGCCGCCAGCGGCGGGTCGTCGATGGACAGGGTGACGAAGTTCGCGGCTTTCGGTGACTTCTCCAACTCCCCGGCCCAGGCGTCCACCATGGCGGGAGCATGCATCACCACCACCGAGTGATGGGCCGCGCTCAGGTCGATCCGCTTGGCCACATCCGCCGGCACCGCGGCCCGGCCGGGCCGCACGGCGTTTTCATCGCCGACCAATCCCGACGGCGCATCGGCGAACACCACGGAGTTGGCCAGTTGAACCTCACAGATTTTGGCCGTCTGGCGCGGGGCGCTGAGCCAGAAAAGCGATCCCCCGATGCAGGTACAATGGTCGAGCCGAACGGACCGGGCTCCGGACAACTCGATGCCGCGGCCGGTGGCCAGCACGCAGTTGCGCAACGCCAATTCGCTGCCCGGTTCACAATGGATCATCGACGCGATCATCTGGTCCACGCGCCTCCAGAGGATGGCGCATTGGTTGAACTCGGCGCTGGCCCGGCGACCCAGCAGTATGGGCGCAGGAACGATAACGCTCTTGTCCAGGCCAGACCCATAACCATTGATGGCATCAAAAAGCACACCCTCAAACCGCCAGCAACCGTTGGTTTCCGTGAGACGGAGGCCATAATCCTCGCCACGGTAACTGGCCACGATAAGCACGGGCGCCGCGCCCGGCTTGGCGAAGATGCTGATGTCCTTCAACGTGGCCGGTGTGCCGTGCCAGGAATAGAAGCCCTCGTCCAACTCAATGCCGTCGCCGTCCCTGGCCTTGGCGAGCACGTCGGTCAGGGCGTTGAGCTTGCCCTTGGCGCGGTTGGAGGCCTGGTGGATGGTGACGCCGGGGCGGCTGGCCAGTTGCTGTCGCAAGGTCGGCCCCGGCAAGGTGCCGGTGTCGCCCGTGGGCGCATGCGCATCCACCAATCCGCGCCACACGGCGAGTTCGTGCGAATTCTTCACCGTTTCGGTCCGGGCAAACTGCTGGTCGAGTTTGCGCAGCGTTTTTACAGCGTGAGCCCAACTCCTGGCCTCCACGTCCTGCTGCAACTGGTTCAGCGTCAACTGCGCTCGCAATTCCTGCGGTCCGGCCTCCGCCGCAATCAGCGTCTCCTTCATGTCCTGGATTCGATCGGCGGAATACTTCATCACCGCCGTCTCCGCGAACTGCTTGCTGGCCACGGCGATCCGGGTGTTCGCCTCCTGCCATTTCGCAGCGGCTACAAGGCTCTGGGCTTCGTCCAGGGCCGCCGCCGCCGCCGTCTCCAACGGCGCACGCTCCACCGCCTCGAGCAACGGCTTGAACCGGTTGGCGACGGCTTTCGCATCGCCCTTGGAATCGAGCAACTCCACCTTCTGGAAATAGGTGCGGGCCCATTCCGGCTGGCCTTCGATGATCGACACCAAGCCGGCGTTCACCAGCGCATCCGGATCGTTCGGGCCCAGGGCTTTCAGGATCAACCCCAGCCGGTCCTCGATACGCAGCGTCGCGAGCGTAAAAGGGCGGCCGACACCAGGCCGGGTTTCAATCGTCACGCTGGTGGCATCCACAGGCCCCACGGTGCCACTGAACCCACTGAGCGTGAGCGGCTGGCCCTTGAGCGACAGCAGCGCACGCTGGAATTTATCGTCCATCGCCTTCAAGGCATCCCCCAACGCCACATGCAATTCGAGCCGCTCCTTGATGGGCGCATAGACGGCACTGTGAATCGCGTTCTGCGCCACATCGCCCGCCTTGGCATAATTATGCGCCACCATCAGCGGTTTCCAGAGGTCGAGAAAACCGGGATAGGCCCGTTCCGCGGCCAGCCGCACTTCGGAAGCGGCCCGGGCGGCCACCCGCTGGCGCTCGGCCTCTTCATCCGCTTTACGCTGCTCCTCGGAACGATGCGTGGCTTCGAGCTGTTGTTTTTTCAGCAATTCCTGAACACGCTCGCGGACGCTCGCCTGATGTTTCCCTGCCAAGGCGCGCGATACGGCCGACGGCGTGATGACCATCGGTGCGATGCCGGACGGTGGCGTCACCGCCGTGCCGGTCTTGGCCACGGTATTGGTCTTGGCCGAAGCCGGGTGCGGCTTGCCTGTCGCGTGTCGCTGCTGCTGCGATTTCCAGATCCCCACGCCGATCACGGCCAGGGCACCAAGGCCGATGACACCCAGCACGATCCAGAGCCGCAACCATTGCCGCATCCGGCGCAACCTTGCCTCCGGGGACTCCGGCGTGCGAACCTGGCCAATCGGTGCGAGCCCCTGGTACACACGCTCCAGATCGTTGTACAGCTCCAGCATGTCCGGGTAGCGTTCCTTCGGGTCCTTGGCGGTCATCTTCTTCAGGATGCGCACCAGGCCGCTGCTGAGCTTGGGATTGAGTTTGCGCGGATCGGGGAGCGGTTCGTTGACGTGTTTGTACATCACCGCCATCGAGCTGTCGGCGTGAAAAGGCGGTTTGCCGGTCACCAGGAAGAAAAGCGACGCGCCCAGGCTGTAAATATCCGCCCGTGTATCCACCTCGGCTTCCCCGCACGCCTGTTCCGGCGCAATGAAATGGGGCGTCCCCATCAACGTCCCGGAAACGGTCAGATTGGAATCCTGTCCAACGGACTTGGCCAGACCCAGGTCGCACACTTTCACCATGCCGTCGGAGGTGACAATCAGGTTGTCGGGCTTGATGTCGCGGTGAATGAGTTTGGCCTTGGTCCAGGCGTGATGCAGCGCCGCGGCGACGCACATGGCCACGGCAATGGCCTCCGGCTCGTGCATCGGCCCGTCACGCTCCACCTTGTTCGAGAGCGTCTCGCCGTCCACCAGTTCCATCGCGAAATAGTGGATGCCGTCCTGCTCGCCGGCGTCATAAACCTGGATGATGTTCGGGTGATTCAGGGCCGCCGCGGCACGCGCTTCGCGATGAAACCGTTCGACGAAGGACTGGTCCTTGGCCAGCGATTCCGGCAACAGCTTGATGGCCACCGGCCGGTGCAGCGACGTCTGGATGCCGCGATAGACCGCCCCCATGCCCCCCTCACCGATTTTTTCGAGGAGCTCGAACTGACCGAGACGCCCGATTTCCCTCGCCGGCGACGGTCCGGCGGGGTTTTCGGCAGGCGATGAGGCGTCTGGCGTTTCCTTGTTCTCGGTCATGTTCGTCTCGACTGTCCGCGCCCACTGTAGAGCGCCGACGCACCACAGGTCAATTTGCAAACCACCTTTCCAACCCGATGACCATGCGGCCGGCAACAACACAAACACTTCCCAAACGGGCTGGTTGCGAAAGTTCTGCTTCATCGAAGGCGTGCAGGCATTTGGCTTGCTTTGAATCCCCCCGCAACGCATCCTCCAAAACATGCGGGATCGTGCACCATGGACACCCCTTCAAGAAAACCGGAGACCCTCCATTTCCAGCATGGCGGCGGGTGACCATGTGTCGCGGACAGGCATTTGAATCTGGAGAGGAGCTGAATCGTGAAGGAGTCTATCTACCGGCTGTTCAGGAAAATATTCCGCGATGTCCGCAGTCTGGACGATTTCGCGTTCTTTCGGAAGATCACGCTTTTTCACGGACTTCACGACCGGCAACTGGGCCGGGTGCTGCAAGCCATGCAGAAGCGGAAGTATTACATGGATGAAATCGTCTTCGAGGAGGGACAGACGGGCAAGGCGGTTTTTGTCATCCGATCCGGCGGCGTGGAGTTGAGCCGCCGCACCTCCGACAACAAGGTGAAGGTGCTGGCCCGCCTGGGCCCCGGCCAGATTTTTGGCGAGATGGCACTTTTGGAACACCAACCCAGGACCGCCACGGCCCGCGTCACGGAAGACGGCGAGATTTATCTCCTGTACGCGACCACCCTGGAATCCCTGCTGCACCGGGATCCCATCATCGGGGTCGAAATCATGAGGAACATCGCCGTGGTGCTTTCGGCGCTGCTGCGCAAAACCGACGAGGAACACGACGAGGACAAGGGTAACTAGCCCATGAACGAGATTCGCTTCTGGCGCGCCGTCTTCTCCCTGTTTTCCCTGGCCCTGATCCTGTTCGTGCTGGTCAAGGTCTTCACCGTGGTGCTTCCCTTTCTGTTCGGCCTGATGCTGGCTTATCTTGTGAATCCGCTCGTGGACCGCTTCACGGCCCTTGGATTGAGACGGGACCGGGTGGTGCTGGTGCTGTATCTGACCTGTCTGACGCTGGGGGTATTCCTGTGCCTGTGGCTGATCCCTCCCCTGCTGCATGAATCCAATCAAACCCTGATGGCTCTGCCGCGCTATGACAAGGAGATCGATGACCTGGTCGTCCGCGTCAATTCGGACACCCAGAGCTGGCTGTCGCCCCTGATCGGACAGAAAGCCAGGACCCTCATGATTCCTTTCCATGCCCACGATTTCATGACCGGTATTTTCCTGAAGCTCCCCGAGAATATCACCAG
>CAZAAF010000015.1:0-8362 GCA_964482575.1 uncultured Verrucomicrobiota bacterium
GTGTACTCGAGGGTCTTCGGCCCCTTGACGTTGTTGAAAAGAACCGTGACGCCGGACGGCGGGCAAACATAGTCGCCCAGCCCCGCCGTGATGAAGGTCTCGCATTGGACACGCTTGCCCATGTTGGCGGTGTCATAATATCCGAGCGCGTCCGTATAATCGGGCCGCCAGCCGCGAAGGCGATCGAGTTTGATCCCGCCCAGATCACAACACCACGGTTTGAAGGCATTGCACTTCGTGACATCATGATCCAGCGCCGCGGCGGTGACCGCCTGAAGCCCGCCCTGACTGCCGCCCGAGGCAACGAGCTTCCGGCCATCCCATTCCGGGCGGGACTTGACGAACTCCAGCGCCCGCAGGACGCGGAGCATCATGCCGTTGAAGTAACACGTTTCCGCTTTGGCGTTTTCGCTGTTGTTGTAGGCGTATCCTTTCAATTCACCGTCTTTGAGGGCCTGGTAGTATTCAGGAGGCCGCCCGTTCTCAATGCCGTGCGCGTTGATCTGGAAAACGATCATGCCGTTCTGGAATTCCGCGTCGGCCCCGGTGACCCCGTATCCCCTGAAACTGACCTGGGCGCCAAGCGACTTGGCCTTGGCGTCCTTCGGAACCGAGAGATAGCCCGAGACAGGTTTTCCACCGGCGCAATCCACCTTCACGTCGAACACCTTGAAACCCGGATTCCCGGACGCGATCTCCGTGAGGTTCGCCTTCAGCGGCACCTGGGCGAGCCGGGCCTTTTGCATCTGCCAGAAGGCGTCGAAATCAACCGGCTCCGGATACCCCTGGAGCTTCAACGGCTCGACACCCGCTCCACCCTCGAACTTGAGGTTCTTGTTCTTCGCGTCCTTGACGGGAGAACCGTCCTTGTTGAAGACCGAGACTTCGATGTGCACAAAACCGGGTTTCCGGATGGAAGTCGTGATGGTCAGCGGCTGCGTCTCGGAACTGGTCTCCTCGCCCCCGGCGGTCTGCTGGTCATCGCCGGAGCGCGACCATTTGAGGACCTTGCCGGCGAGGGGTTTGTCGTCCTCGACCAGTTGCACCTTGAAGGTCATGGTGTCGCCGGGCCGATACGCCACCGGCTCCTTGTCGGTGGACCAGTGGAGCGAGAGCGTGCCCGCCCACGAGGTCACCGAACTGAGAACGATTGCAACCGCCCAAAGAACAAACCGGTTTTTCATATGTGATTCCTGTCTTGCTGGTCTTGTTACTGGCAACGAAACGGAGATGGCTCTCGATGTTTATGGGTTCTTTGCGGGCAGGACCTCCCAAACGTGCGAAACGGGCGTGCGGTTCGCCAGCGCTTCTTTTTCACACTGTGTCACCTGCTTGCGAAGATCGCCATACTGCGACCACTTCTGGATATAGGCGAGCGCCATGGCCGCGCTGTATTGCGTCTTGTCCTTGAAATGGTCGTAATGCGCCTGCACCGCGGCCGGATCGTCAGGATTCACCTTGTAATGGTTCTGAATCGAGCGCCGGGCGTTCAACAACCGGCACGCCTGCGCTTCCGCGTCGCGCCGCTGCGCGTTGATGCGGGCGACGGTCTGCGCCTGTTTGAATTGCGGCGTCGCCTCGTTGAAAGCGAGGTTGATCCCGCATTCCAGTTGCTGCGCAGTGTACCGCCCCACAACAACGCCATCGATCTTCAGTTCGTAGTCGCCGGTCGCCAGACCCCGCACCGATAGAATCTCCTGGTTCAAATCCTTCTCAACCGGCAGCAACCCCAGCACCGTCCTGGCGGCGGGGTCCAGGGGGAACGGCAGCGCTTTTTCCAGCGACTTGAAACTCACGCCACCCTTCTTCCCCGCCACCGCCGTCACTTCGGCGTTGACGTTTTCAACCACACGACCGGCGGTCGCGTCCACCACCACTTTCGAGACAACCGATGGCGCGCCCTGGGTCTTCAAGAACAGCCACGTCATCATCAGATAACCGGGCGGTCCGGGATGAACGCGGTCCGCGCCCACAAGGGTCCATCCGGGGTTCTTCTTCTGTTGCTCCAGATTCAGCGCCGTCATCGGCCCGTGGAAATCCACCACGGTGCCGTTGTTCTTCGCCGCCAGCTCCCGCACGATGTCCGCGCAGCGCCCCAGACCGTCGTTACAACCCGGCTGGTTATTCTCCTTGTCCAGCACCACGGTCTGGTCGAACGGCGACGGGGTCATCAGCAGCAACTTCGGATTGCCGGCCCCGGCGCGGATGCGGCTGACAACCGTTTCCATGTTTGCCCGGTAATTATTGATCGCCCGCTGTTGCGATTCTTTCTGCCGGTCGTCGGGATGGGCGACGTACGCCCCGCGGTTCACATCGTTCATGCCGAGCATGATGGCAACCGAGGTTGGTTTCTTGTCGATGACATCCTCCTGCAGCCGGCTGAGAGCCCCGCCCGCCGTGTCGCCCGCATGGCCCGCGTTGACAAAACGGATCGTCCGATCCGGAAAGCGCGTCAGGTAATAGTTGGAGATCATGTCCTGCAGGTTTCCCCGGACGGTGATGCTGTCGCCGAGGAAACACACCGTGTCGCCATCCTTGAACAATTCGGCGCGGGCGCCGGGGCTCCACAGACAAACGCCCAACACCAGTACCGCGAGGGCGATGGGTTTTCTTGTCGCAAGCTTCATGGTCGTCTCTCCTGGATTTCGGCAGGGCTTTCCTGATGTCCTTAAGGGTCTCCCACGCCCTGAGCGGGGAAGGCTTCCGGGTCGGATCCCATTGGCCGGAATAACATCTGTGCGAGTCCGGGGTTGTTGTGGGATGGATTGTATAGTGAGGTACCGGCCCTTTGTCCATCTCCGGCGAAGATAAAATCACATTGTTCCCAAAACCCCGGAGAGGGTTGGACCGGTCAACGCAAACCGTCCATGCAACGCCCCTGCCGACGACGCGCGCGTTGCATGAAAAAACCGGCTTGTATTCCCAAGGCCGCGGCGCGACCCTCCGGCTGTCGGCTTTTTCCGAAAAGGAACGGAACAAGCCACGGAGTCAATCCAGATGTACCCGGAACGAAGTGAAGCCGCGCGCGTCCCGTTCGTGGACTGCCATCCCCCTGCCTCCTTCATTGTTTTCACCACACCGGGGTAGCGAAAACCGTCCCCTCGCTCTCCATGCAACGTCGTAACAAACACCGCATCACCAGACATATTCCCTCGAAGACAGTCCCCGCACAACCCGCGCGAAAAACCTGTCCCGGCGCCCGCCTGCTGCCTGAAAGCGGATTGGTGGAATGTCTGGCGCGCTCAAACCCCGATTGCGGGTTCGCGAGACGCATCACTCACACTTCGTTCCGCATCTGCACCCATCCGGGCAGGTTGAAGATCGCACGGCTCACCCGCCGACGCGAAACCCGGCGGACAATGGCGCGGATGCGCCGGCTTCGAAAATCAGGCTAGCTTGCCGGACTTGCGCCACCGGTACAGGGTGGAGGAATTGATGCCCAGTTGGGCGCAGACCCAACTGTAATCGTTGTGGCTCTCGGCCAGCAGTTTTTTGGCGAGGGCGATCTTCTGGCGCGCGTTGGGCAACGCCTCCGCGGAAACCGGCAGAAGGCCCGTCGGAGCCGGCAGGGGCGATGATGCGGGCTCGACCGCAGGCGACGGGGTGGCAACGGCCGGCATGGCCCACCATGACGCACGCAACATGGGCCCGTCATACATCAGGGCCAGACGATCAATCGCGCTTTTCAGTTCCCGCACATTGCCGGGCCAGGTGTATTGCTGGAATCGCCCGATCAAACCCGGTTCCAGCGTCTCGAAATTCTTGCCGAACCGTTCATTGGCCTGATGCAGGAACGCTATCGCCAGATCCGGGATATCCTCCGGCCGCGTACGCAGGGGCGGCACGTCGAGGGTCAATTCCGCCAGGCGATAGTAAAGGTCCGCACGGAACCGGCCGTGGGCCACGTCCGTTTCCAAATGCCGGTTGGTGGCGGACACCAGACGCAGTTTGACGTTGTATTCACGCTCGCCACCGACGCGGCGCGCCCGGCGAGTTTCGATGAAGCGCAACAGCTTCGGTTGCAGCGAAAGGTCCATCTCCCCCACCTCGTCGAGGAACAGGGTGCCGCCCTCGGCCTGCTCCACCAAGCCGGCCCGCGCCTTCAACGCGCCGGTGTAGGCGCCTTTTTCAACGCCAAAGAGTTCCGCTTCGAGCAGGTCCTTCGGGATCGCGGCACAGTTCAATGCCAGGTAGGGACCGCCATGGCCGGCCTTGTGCAGCGCCGCGGCCACACGCTCCTTGCCCACGCCCGACTCACCCTGGATCAACACGCACACATCGGTGGCGCCAACCCGGTTGATCCTCTGCCGCAACTCGCGCACGGCCTCGGAGCGGCCGGTCAATACATCGCCCGCACTGAGCGGTTTGCCGCCGTACAGTTGAAGCCAGAGCTTTTGATTCTCCACCGCGCTCGCAATCACGGCCTGCCATCGCGCGTCGGAGTCGTCCAAGGCCAGCACGTCATACGCCCCGTCGCGCAGGAACCGGACCACTGCACTCGTGGAGGCGGTCAACAAATAGCCCACGAAGAGGCGGTTGGCCTGCGCCAGCCGCACGCGGAGACCGGGCCACGAACCCGACGCCAGGATTTCACCCGGCAGCAGATAAACCAGTTCAGTGCTGTCATGCGACAGGTCGGACACCTGCGAGGGGGGGAAGGCACGACACACGGCGCCCAACCGTTTCAAACGATCGGCGGCGGCGCAGGCAAATTCCTCCGGATGCAAAACCGTGGCCATGTTCCCTTATTTGATATGGATTGTGCCGACAGAGCAATCGCAATCGTGCCATCGCCCTTCGGCCTCGTGCGAACCGCAGCGCCTAACGCGCCCCCGGCCGGGTCTCGTCCAGGAGATACCGCTCCAGCCGGAAGGTCCGGATGACTTTCTGCACCGGGGACTGTGGATTGACAAATGCCACCTCCACCCCCCGCAACCGGCCCTGTTTTTTCAGCCGGCCCATCAGCCCGATGCCCGCGCTGCTGATAAAGGCCACATCACTCAAATCGATGACCACACGTTTCATCTCCGCGGCGCAGCTTTCCAAATAGCTCTCGGAAAGGTTCTTCACGGCATCGAGGTTGACGGCGGTGATCTCGCCGTGCCACGCCAGGGGCTGGGGCACCGCGGACAGATCCAGTGCCACCGCGGCGCGCGTCACGCCCGTGCGTTCCGAGATGATCTTCTTGGCCTCGTTGAAATCCGCAACGATCGTCAGCAACTCCTGCATGTGCAACCGTTCGAGGGATTGCAGCGCCACCGGCGACAGCGAGGCCAGCACAAACTGGCAGTTCGACGCCACAAGACTCTTGTGGAGCCGGACCAGCAATCCCACCCCGGTGCTGTCAATGAACTGCACGTGCTTCATGTCAAACACCAGGTGCGACGGCGCGGCAAGCAGGCATTTCCACAACCACTCATGCTCCCGCACCACGGCGGCATCAAAACGCGGTGGGAGCATCACCAGTTCAAACCCCGACTCCGTCTTCTCCGCCACCACCGTCAGGCGGCGGTACCGCGCCACGCGGCGGCGATGGAGATGGAACTGCATCCATTGAATCAGGAAGTGCCCGGTGAAAAAGAACAGGTCCGTCATGTACCGCCAGAACAACCGGCGGGGTTCGCGAACCATCCAGAACGCGCGTTCCAAGCCCGCGCGCCGCATCCACTCCGGCGCGCGCGGCACCGCCCCGGCTATATAATCAATCGTGTGGCCGATGCCCATGGACACCGGCACGCCAAGCGTACGGGCATGCTCATGGATCCACATTTCCTGCTTGGGGCTGCCCAGCGCGACCAGCAGAATGTCGGGTCTGGCCTCCCGGATGTTCTGGCTAATGGCGGCGTGATCCATCTGCTCCAGCGGCCCGCGCGGCGGCGACAAATGGCCGGCCACGGCGAGCCGGGGATGCCGGGCGCGCACCGTCTCCAAGGCGCGACGAACCACCTCGTCCTGGCCGCCGAGGAAGAACACGCGCCATCCCTTCTGTTCGGCGGTGCGCAACAGCGCGGGAACCAAATCGAACCCCGCCACCAGTTCCGGAAGCGGGCTGCCCAACCGCTGCGATGCCAGGAACAGCGGCATGCCATCGCACAAAATCAGATGCGCATCCATGAGGATGCGATGCACCTCGGGGTCCTTCAAGGCACGCATGACAAACCCCACGTCCGCCAACACCAGATGATGGGGCCGCTGGGTGGCGATCATCTGTCCGACAAAGGCAATGGTTTGCTGAATTGTGACCACGTCAAACGGGACACCAAACAGGACGACGGGCGTTCCGGGCTTGAGAATGCGTTGCGCTGGCGGATGCGTGTCGCTCATGATGCAGTAGATCCCCCGACACTCCCGGTCGGATCGGCCTCGGATGCGCCCCCTCCCAGGATGCGTTGAACCTCCCGGAGCAACTGCATGGGGCTGCACGGTTTGGTCAGAAACAAGGCGGCGCCCGACCCTTCGGCCTCCTGCCGGGTCAGCACATGCCCCCGGGCGGTCAGCATGATCACAGGAATGGTAGCGGTGGCGGCATGCTGTTTGATCTCGCGCAAGGCCGCCAGTCCATCCATCTCCGGCATCTGCACATCCATGATGATAAGCGCCGGCTGTTCGTCCACCGCCAGCTTCACCGCTTCGCGTCCGTTGCGGCCGAAAACCAGAGGGTAACCACCCTTCTTCAGGCTCAACTCGGTCACGCGAAGCACGAAGGCCTCATCATCGACGATTAGAATTTTGCGTGGCATAGGCTAATGACATGGATCCTGCAAAATCATTCGTGCGTCAGGACCAGGAACGTCTGGTCGTCAGCCGCCGGCTCCCGGCCCTGGAAGGCCTGCAGCGCGGCCGCCAGGTCGCGGGCCATCCGGGACGCGTCCTGCCGGCGGTCCGCAATGAGCTGCCATTTTTCCTTCAACCGGTCCAACCCCAACTGTCCCTGGTCGGGGTTGGCGGTGTCGGTCACACCGTCGGTGAACAACAACAAACGCGAGGCCGGCTTCAAGTCGCTGGCCTCCTCGGTGTACACCGCGTCGTTCATGATGCCCAGGGGCAACCCGGTGTTTCCCACCTCGACGGGAGTGCCCCCCGCCAGGGTCATCAGCAGGGGACAGTGGCCCGCGCCGGCCACATGGATCCGGCGTTCCTTCACATTGACAAAAACCAGTTGCGCCGTGATGAACATCTCCATCCGGTCCAGATCGGCGAACAGGCCGCGGTTGAGCCAGGTCAGGAACTCGCCCGGCCTCTTGATCAGGTCGAGGCGCGCATGCAGATGACTGCGGAAGATGGTGGCCACCATGGCGGCCGGCACTCCTTTGCCCATCACGTCCGCCATGACCAGCAGCAACCCCTCCCCATCCGAGGCAATGGCATCGTAAAAATCGCCGCCCACCAGCCGGGCGCTTTGGTAATGTCCGGCCACTTCCACCCCCGGGATCTGCGGCAGTCGTTCCGGCAGCAGGGACCGTTGCAGACTCGATGCGATCTCCAGTTCGCGCGTCATCAACTGCGCCTTCAGATTTTCAGAGCGGAACCGCGCATTGCTGATCTGGATGCCGAGAAAATCCGCAAAGGTCTGGATGACGTTGACCTGTCCGGCCTTGAAGGAGGCATCCGAAGACATCCGCCCCACGGTCAGGACGCCAATCAGGGTCTCTTCCGCAAAAATCGGGTGCGACACGCCGTTGGAATGGCGAACGAGCGGGAACAGCGGATCGCCGGGCTAGTGCGGCGACCCACTGTCTATCCACACATCCTGCCGGTGCATGGCGGCGCGCAACTCCACTGACTGGACATCCGGCGGCGCCGGCGACAGGGGAAGCGCATGGTCCGGTTCCGCGGGCAACGACGCCGCGGCCACGCGCAACTCCCGGCCTTCGGGATCCGCCAGCAGCAGCCGATACCAGTCGGCCTCCACAATAGTCAGCAGCTCGCGCATCCACGTGGTGGCGAATTCCTCGGTTTGCTGCAGCCGGTTGAGCGCGGCGCTGAACCGGAACATCGCCGAGAGACTTTCATAACACGATGCAAGCTCCTCGGTCATCGCCTGCAGGGTCTGCTCGTCCTCCAACAACCGATTCTCCAGGGTGACGGACGAAGCCGAGGCGGCGGCCGAGGCCGGACGTCGCCGCCGGATGACCATGCAGTTTTCCCGGCGTCCGCGCAGGTATTCCACCTCGCTGGCCATGGATTGGATGAGGAAAAGGCCCCGGCCTTTTTCCCGATCCACGGGCGGCAGGACAATCTTCTCGGGCAGATCGAAACCGGCGGTGTGATCGGTGATGCGAACCTCCACCTCGTCGTCGCGGCAAAACAGTTCCAGCCGGTTCGTCAACTTGCGCCCCGCCTCGGTGGCGTAATCCGCCGC
>CAZAAF010000015.1:8416-19495 GCA_964482575.1 uncultured Verrucomicrobiota bacterium
GTCACCATCAACTCCCACATGTGCAAATCGCTCTCGGGCAACCGGGCTTCCGCCAGGAATTGCCGTACGCTTCGCGACACCTCGCGCGACTCCCGCACATCACACGCAAAGGTCAGCGACAAAAACCGGGTTCCAACCAAATTGATCTGGGCCGTAACCACAAGAATCAGGATTGAACAATTTCGAACACCGTGCCGAAGCTCAACAACTCCAGAATCTGGAACACGGGCGGCTTGGGGTGCAGCAGCCGCACCTTGCCACCCCGTTGACACAGGGTCTTGTGAAGGGAAATCAAAACGCTGATCCCATGGCTGTCCAGGAACCTCACCTGGGACAAATCCAATTCAAGAACCGTGTGGGCATCCGTCAACAATTGACGGATGTAATCCCGCGTCTGCGCCCCGTTGGTCGCGGTCAATTCCGTGAAGTCGGATACGGTCAGCGTTGATCCCTGTGATTGTGTTCTCATGCGTCCGCGCCGCGATTTAAAACCATCAGCTTTGGGCAATCTCGAACACCCGGTGCAACCGGGTCAGTTCCAGCACCTGCTGCACATGCGCCGCCGGTTTGAGCAGACGCACCTTGCCGCTCCGCTCAGCCGCCGTCTTGCGCAATGCCACCAGGGCTCCCAGTCCCGCGCTGTCCACAAACTGCACCTGCGACAGGTCGATGTCGATGTTGTTGCGTCCCTCGACCATCTCCGCACGGATCTGGTCGCGAAAACTGCTGGCGTTGGTGGCGTTGAGTTCCGTGATACCGGTCACGGTGAGAACGCTTCCCTGAGACTGGATCTTCATATGGCTGTTGTCTGGATTATACGCTACTTCGCCTCGACTGCAATCGCACGTTCAAAAGCCTCGGCATGAAACTTCTATACCCTGCCGCCCCCCTTTTGAACAGCAAAGAAAAAGGTCCCGCCGGGCTCCCAAGAAAAGATGGCAACCACAACCGGAAGAATGCTATAGAAATCGCATGATCTCTGATCGCCGATCCAGATCATCGAGACCACACGCATGAACAATCCGGAAGGTTCAAACACGGGCGCCAAGAAGGTTCGCTGGCTGTATCAACGGCGACTGGCCTTGATCGTCACCCTCGCCATCGGCATCGGCGCCTCCGTGGCCGTGATGTTCGTGGCCCAACGCTGGGAAAGCGCCACTATTCTGATCGACTATGAAGTCGCCAGCAGCGACCGGATGCTGGCAGTGAGGCGGACGATCCAGGATCACGTCGCCGTGCTCGACATGCTGGGCCGCTTTTGCGAGGTCACCAAGCGGGTCGATCGCGATGAGTTCCGGCAATTCATCCAGCCGGCGTTGGACCGCGATCCCGACCTGATGATGATGGCCTGGCTGCCGCGGGTGTCCTTCGAGCAGCGGGAGTCCTTTGAAGCCGCCACGCGCGCCAGCGGACTGGCCGGCTTTCGGATCCTCCGGGGCGAGAGCCAGAATCCGTCCGGGGCCGCGGCAAACCCCAAGGATTTTTTCCCGGTGGTGTGCGCCGAGCCTTCGGACCGCAACCACGTCATGCTGGGCGTGGACTTCGGCAGCCAGGCGATTCTGCGCAACGCCTTGCGGCAGGCGGGTGAAAACAACCAGAAGGTGGTCCTCATTGACAAGCCGGGCCTGTTCTCGCCCGCCGCGACGGCCGAAGAAGCGGTCTCGCGCAATGGCTCCCCGCGTCTGCTGTGCCTGATGATGCAACCGGTGTACCAGGACACGGGACGGCGCGACAAGAACAGTTCCGGGCACGGAAACCTGATCGGCTTCACGGCGTGCGTGTTTGACATCGCCGAGGCGATGGAAAACACCATGCGCCAGGTGAAATCGTCCGGTCTGGACTTCGCCCTCTACGACGTGACCGGCGGGGAACGCCGGATGCTGTACGATTACCGGTCGCCGCTCCACACGCTGGCCGACGCCGCCCCGCCGGACTCCAAGTGGTCACTGATCATCAACCGGCATGGCACCATCTCCTTCCCCCTGGCCGACCGGATCTGGAAGGTGGTCTGCACGCCGACGCGGGCTTTCCTCTTCTCCCATACACCGGATGACTCGTGGATGTTGATGGCGTGCGGCTTGATGGCCACAATCATGCTGGTGGGGCATCTGCTCTGGATCATCCGCCATACCGTACAAACCGAGTACCTGGTGGCCGGGCGGACCGCCGATCTGGCCGCCGAGATGACCCAGCATAAACGCACCGCCGCCGCGTTGAAGGAAAGCGAAAACCGGTATCGCACGTTGTTCGAGAATTCCGCCGACGCGCTCCTGACCCTCGACGGCGGCAAAATCCTGGATTGCAACACCACCGCGCTCAGGATGTTCCATGCCAAGGACAAGAGCGAGCTGGTCGGGATGTATCCGGCGCAAATATCGCCGCCCCGCCAGCCTTCCGGCGCGTCGTCCCAAACCTGAGCGGAACAAAAAATCGCGTTGGCGTTCGAAAAGGGAACCAGCCGGTTCGACTGGGTGTATCGCCGCCGGGACGGGGAGGATTTCGTCGCCGCCGTGTCGCTGACAGCCCTCGAGCTGGGAGGCCACAAGCTGCTGCTGGCCACGGTCAATGACGTGACCGAATCGCGGCAGGCGGAGGAACAACTGCAACTGCGCGACAGCGCGCTGAAGGCGACGGTGAACGGCATGCTGATCGCCGACAACCGGGGCCGGATTGTGTGGGTCAATCCCAGTTTCACCAAACTGACGGGCTACTCCATCGGGGAAGCCGTGGGCCAGAGCCTGCGTCTGCTCCTGTCCAGCCCCAAGGACGTTCAACACTTCGACCAGATGCTGGTGGAGGTCCTCAACGGCAAGAACTGGCGCGAGGAAATCACCAGCCGCCGGAAAGATGGGGTTGTCCTCATCGAGGAAATGACCGTCACGCCCGTCCGCAACGCGGAGAATCAGGTCACCCATTTCATCGCCGTCATCCAGGATGTCACCAACCGGAAACAGGCCGAGGAGGAACTGCTGCGCGCCAAGGAAGCCGCCGAGGCGGCCACGAAAGCCAAGAGCGAGTTCCTCGCGAGCATGAGCCACGAAATCCGCACGCCGATGAACGGCGTCATTGGCATGACGGGGCTGCTGCTCGACACCGAGCTGACACCCGAGCAACGGGATTACGCCAAGATCGTGCGCAACTGCGGCAGCACCCTGCTGACCATCATCAACGATATCCTCGATTTCTCGAAGATCGAGTCCGGAAAGATGTCCATCGAACCGACGGGCTTCAATCTGCGGCAGGCCGTCGAGGAAGTCACGGATCTGCTCCTGGCCGACGCCGACGACAAGGGCATCGAATTAATCGTGCGGTACATGCCAAACACGCCCAATCGGGTCGTGGGCGACCCCGGCCGCATCCGGCAGATCCTGACCAATCTCGTGGGCAACGCCATCAAGTTCACGGACGCCGGCCACGTGCTGGTCACCGTGGAATGCGAGGCGCAGGCGGACAAGAAGGCATCGTTGCGTTTCTCCGTGCAGGATACGGGCATCGGCATTCCGCCGGAGAAGATCGGGGATCTCTTCCAGCGGTTTTCCCAGGTGGACGCCTCCGCGACCCGGCGGCACGGCGGCACGGGGCTGGGCCTGGCCATCTCCAAACAACTCGTGGAGTTGATGGGCGGCAAGATCAACGTCCAGAGCGCGCTGGGCGCCGGTTCCACGTTCTGGTTCACCCTGCAACTGCCGCTGGATAGCAAACCCGATACGGTGGTGACCCCGAGTCATATGTTGAAAGACCTGCGCGTGCTGGTGGTGGATGACAATGAAGTCAACCGCCGCATCGTGGAAGAACAACTCGGCAGTTGTCATGCACACGTCAGCCAGGCGGCGTCCGCAGAGGAAGGATTGCAGAAAATGCGCGAGGCCGTGACGGCGGGCAGCGCCTTCCAGGTCGCCGTGGTGGATCACCAAATGCCCCACACCGACGGCATGACGTTCGCGCGGTCGGTCAAGGCGGATGCCGCCTTCCGCGACACCGTGCTGGTGATGCTCTCCTCCACCGGCCAGCGGCACCTGACACCCGAACTGCGCGAGGCGGGCTTTACCGCGTGCCTGAGCAAGGCCGTGTACGCGTCCCAGCTCGTGCGCACCATCGCGGAGGCCTGGACATCCCACTCCGTGGGCGGCCTTGCGGCGGCGGAACCCAAACAGATCCTGCCGGTCATCCGGGCCCGTGTGCTGGTGGCGGAAGACAACATGGCCAACCAAAAGGTGGCCGTGCGGCTGCTGGAGAAGCTCGGCTGCCGCGTGGACGTGGCCGCCACCGGCGCGGAGGCCGTGCTGTTGCTGCGGTTGCTGTCCTATGACATCGTGTTCATGGACTGCCAGATGCCGGAAATGAACGGCTACGAAGCCACGCGCGAAATCCGCCGTCAAAAGGGGCTGAACCGAAAGGTGCCCATTGTGGCCATGACCGCCAACGCGATGGCAGGCGACCGGGAGGAATGCCTGGCCGCAGGCATGGACGACTACATTGCCAAACCCATCGAGCTGGACCAGATTGTCGAAATCCTCCAGCGATGGGCGCGGCCGTCGTCGGACACGGATCGAAACAAGACATCCCCGACGCGCAGCAGCCTTCCCGCGGTGACCGTGTCGAAACCGCCGCCGACCCAGCCCGCGATCAATGCGGAAGCCATTGACCGGCTGCGGGAGTTGTCGGACGGGAACCAGAACTTTTTGAAGGACCTGTTCGGCATGTATCATAGCGACACGACACAACGGCTGGCCAGTCTGCGGACCGCCGCGAGTGCCGGGGATGCCGGTGGGCTGCGGCGGGCGGCCCATGCCATCAAGGGCAGCAGCCTGAACGTCGGCGCCCTCACGCTGGCGGATTTGTGCCAACAGGTGGAACTTCTGGCGGACTCCGGTGTTCGAGATGCCGTCGCCGGCCTGGTGTCGCAAATCGAACAGGAATTTGAACGGGTAAAGTCGGAATTGAATCAATACGCCAACGCATGATGTGACCTGACTTGGTCTTGATTGTGGATTCTATGAACCAGACACCTCAATCCGAGAACGTCGTCCCATCGAAACCCGGGAACGCCGGAACATCCCCTGTCCCCCAGATTCTCGTCGTGGACGACAACGCGTTCAGTCGGCGCGTCATTGTCAAACTCCTGCAAGAGGCCGGCTTCAAAACCCTGGAGGCGTCCGACGGCGCTCAAGCCATCCAGATCGTCACCAGCACGCCCAACATCCGGCTCATCACCCTGGATTTGGAGATGCCGGCCATGAGCGGATTCCAAGTGCTGGAGGCCGTCCGTTCACCCGCGCATGCCGCGGCGATGAAAGCCGTCAGCAACGAGAACACCTCCGTCATCCTGGTCACCAGCAACGACACGTATCCCAACCGCCGGCGCGGTTTCGAACTCGGCGCCGCGGACTTCGTCAAGAAGGACGAGGTGCAGGATCAACTGGTCTTGATGGCGAGGCTGATACTCACGCCCACCACAGCGTTTGCCGGCATGACGGTGCTGGTGGTGGAAGACAATCCGGTGGCCCACCAGATGATCGTCTCCTGCGTGCGCCAGCTCGGCGTGGAAGTGCTGGATGTCAACGATGGCAGCGAAGCCCTGGAATTGCTGCGACGGCGTGCGGTCTCGGTGGACCTCGTGCTGACCGACATGCAGATGTCGCAAATGAACGGCGATGAACTCTGCCTGCGCCTCCGCCATGAACTGGGACTGAAGGACCTGCCGGTCATCCTGTTGAGCGCCTCCTCCGAACCCGAGGTGAAGATCCGGCTGTTCCGCGCCGGGGCAACCGATTTTCTTGAAAAGCCCTTCATCAAGGAGGAGTTGATTGCCCGGTTGAACGTCCACCTCAAGCGCCAGCAACTGGACCGGAACCTGCGCATCAACCTGCTGCGCATGAAGGAGCTCGACAAGTTGAAGGACGAGTTCCTGGCCGTCTGCTCCCACGATCTGCGTTCGCCCCTGAGCGGCATTCTCGGCTTCACCCAGATCCTCCTGAACGATCCCGAAATCCATTCGTCCAAGCACGACATGCTGCAGCGCATTCTCGGCGCCGGCAAATATCTTCTGGAGTTGATCAACGACATCCTCGATCTGGGCCGCGCCCAGGCCCAGAAAGAGAGCATGGAGTTCGAGCCCCTGAATCCCCTGTGGATCCTGCGCCAGTGTCTCGGCAACTTCCAGCCGTCCGCGGACATCAAGCACATCAAGCTCACCTGCGTGGAAAAGCCGGGAGCGGCGGGCGCCTCCATCCTCGGCAATCGCACCGCACTTTCGCGCATTTATACCAATCTAATTTCGAACGCCATCAAGTTCACCCAGCAAGGCGGCTCCGTTTCGTTGCACGCCAGCGTGAATGACAGCCATCTGATCATCGAGTGCGAAGACACCGGCATCGGCATCCCCTCCTCGATGATGTCCAAACTCTTCAGCCGCTATTCCAAGGTATCGCGCCAGGGCACGCATGGCGAACATGGCACCGGCCTGGGCCTGATCATCACGCGCGAATTGATCGAGGCCCACGGCGGTCAACTGGCGGTGCGCAGCCGTGAAGGCCGCGGAACCGTTTTCACCATCACCCTGCCCCTGGCCGCCACGGTGCCTCCCGCGACGGCCCCGTAAGCCCCGCCGTCCCCTGCCAAACCGCTCCGCATTCTGCTGGCGGACGATGACGCGATAAACCGGAAGGTGCTGGAAGTGATGCTGAAAAGCATGGGGCACACCTTTGAGAGCGCCTCCAACGGACGCGAAGCCCTCCATATCTTCACCCGGCAGCCGGCCCCGGCCCCTTTCGACGTGGTCGTCCTCGACATCGAAATGCCTGAAATGGATGGACGCCAGGCCATCCTCGCCATCCGGGACTACGAACGGGCGCACGGGACCAGGCCCATTCCCGTCATGGCACTGACGGCTCACAACGGGGAAAAAGAACACCGGGAGTATCTGAAAGCCGGTTTCAATGCCGTGGTGACCAAACCTCTCCGGAGCGAGGAGATCAGCGTGGCCCTGCAGCGGGTAACCGCGCACTGACTTCCGCCGAAACACGGGAGCCGGCCTACGTCCCCGGCGACGCCGTTGGACTGCACGCGTGGGTCAACAAACACTTGGCCATCCGGGGAAGTGGCACCACCTCGCAGGCCGCACCCATCTTGATGGCCGCGGCGGGCATTCCAAACACCACGGATGTGGTTTGGTCCTGGGCAATCGTATAGGCGCCGCTCTCACGCAACGCCAGCAACCCCCGCGCCCCGTCGCTGCCCATGCCGGTCAGCAGGGCAGCCACTATCTGGATGCCGGAACATTTCACCAGGGATTGGAAAAACACTTCAATGCTCGGGCGCTGATGATGCACCATCGGCCCGTCCTTGATATGCACCCGCAACTGGCCTGCGTGCTGGCGCAGCAACATATGGACATTGCCCGGCGCCACCAGCGCCAGCCCGGGCCGGACAACGTCCCCGTCCACCGCTTCCTTGACATCCATGAGGCAAGTCTTGTGCAGGCGCTGCGCAAAAGTGGCGGTGAAGTAGGCCGGCATGTGCTGCACGATGAGTGTTGCCGGTCCGTTTTTCGGGAACTGCTGCAAAACAGCCTCAATGGCCTGCGTGCCCCCCGTGGACGCCCCGATGGCCACGATGCGCCTCGGCGGATTGGGAAGCTTCAACGGCCGCGCGGAAGCCGCCTCCAGGCTGGCCATCGCCTGCACCGGTCGCTTGAAGGAAACCGCGGCAGCCGCCTTGATCTTGGCGATCAGCATTTCGGTCATCTCGGCAAGCGCCAGGCCCGGGCCGGGTTTGCAGATAACGTCCACCGCCCCCGCCCGGATGGCATCCAACGCCAGACGGCCGCCCGGCGGTGTAAACGAGGAAACGATGACGACAGGAACCGGGTGATAATGCATCAGCTTGCGCAGGAACGTCAGTCCGTTCATGCGCGGCATTTCCAAATCCAGCAGCACCACGTCCGGCTCCATCAAAAAAATCCTGTCGCGCGCGGTGTAGGCGTCCACGGCCGAGCCGATGACCTCGATCTGTGGATCACGGCTCAGCTCCGCGGTCAGCACTTCGCGTGCAACCGCAGAATCATCCACCAACAGCACTTTGATTTTTGCCATGACGGTCAGTTCTCAATGAACAACACGAGCGGAGCATCTTCCACCATCAACACGGCCTGCGCCTTGCCACGGATGCATGACTCCAGTTGTTCCCGCGTCATCGCCTGTCGTACCGGCGCGGACAGATTGAACAACGCCTGGTCCCCCTCCCTCTCGTGGAGGTAATGACCACACACGATGTTCAACAGCTCCTGGACGGCATCTCCGGCCTGTTCGTCGCTCACATGCGACGGTTCACCGCCAAACACATTGGCGGCGGCCTGGGCCGCCAGATCGGGCGGGATCACCATGCCCACGGTGCCCGTGCACGCCCCGCTGAAATCGATGGTCACCACCCAGGACGGGCTCGGGAAGGACGGCATCGCCGCACCCGGCTCCGGCGGCCCTCCGAGCAGGAAAGCATACCGTTCAAGAACCTGAATCGCAACCTGGGCCAGGATATGGATATTGTCCGCGCTCATACGTTGTGTTGTCCGACTCACGCGTTCGCTAAAAACCGTTCCACCGTGACCTTCAACTCCTCGGGAGTCATGGGCTTGATGAGATACGCCTGCACACCGGCTTCCTTCATGTCCGCCATGCGCTGGGTGCTGCAATCCGTCGACACGACGATCACCGGAATGGATTTGAGCAGGTCCACCGTTCGCATGCGCCGGACAAACTCGACGCCGTTCATGATCGGCATGTTGATGTCCACGAAGACCAGATCCACCCACTGCCGCTGCAGAATATCCAACGCCTCCTGACCATCCCGCGCCTGATGAACCTTGCCCAGAGGCACGCCGGCGATCTCCAGCGTGCGGGCAATGAACGTTCGCGCGGTCAGGGAATCGTCAACTATCAGGATGTTATAGGCCATGGCTCGATCCCTTTCTAAAGCTCCCGCTCCTCCCCTTCCGACCGGACCATCAGTTGTCCCGTTGCGATCATCAGGCTGAGCGATCTCGCCCTTTCGCCGCCCACGTCTTCCGACCGGATCAACAAGCCGTTCTTCCACATGATCTTCCGAAACACGGCGTAGTTGCGTTCCCCGATGCGAAACAGGTTCCGGGTGTCCATCGTGTGCGCCGCCCCTGCCGCACGTGTAATCAAATCCTTCTTGCGACAGCCACGGTTGAACATGGCCGTGAGCAAGCCCGTGACGCCGAGATCCACAAACATGAAAGGCTTCTCCCGAGCCTTGTCGGCGTCCACCCGCGATACGGGCAACATGCTGTGCACCAGGCCCCCAACACGCCGTACGGGATCGTACATGACCACCGCCAGACAGGACCCCAGCGCATGGGTGGTCAGCACGTCCTCATGGGAAACCGAGACAGCCATCTCGCCAATCCCCACGTTGACCGTCGTGTTCGGGGGACTGAACATCATGACGACACCCCCTGTCCCCGGCGGCTTGGGGCGCCGGTGTTATGCGACAGCTTCCTGGTCAACGCGATGGCGGTCATGGCAGTCAGGTCTTGATGTAAACGGAGGCCGCCACGGTCTTGAACTGGCTGAGATGCCCGGACAGGCTTTCGGCATGTCCCACCACCAGATACCCCTGAGGCCGGAGCAAACGCCAGCATTCGGCCAGCAAGCGGGCGCGCACCTGGTTGTCGAAATAAATCATCACGTTGCGGCAGAAAATGACATCGAACGGCCCCCGCATCGGATAGGGCGTGTGCGCCAGGTTCAAACGGGCAAAGGTGACCATCCGGGCCAGCGCGGGCAACACATGGAAATGAGTCCTGCGGGCGGTCTCCTTGCGGGTGAAATACCGGGGTTTCAAAGCCACCGGCACGGCATTCATGCGCTCGGCCGAATACACACCCTCGCGGGCGGCTTTCAACGCGTGGGTGGACAAATCGGTCGCAAGGATGCGTACGTCGTACCCCAGGGTGAGATGCTCGCGCACCGTCATCGCCATGCTGTACGGTTCCTCGCCGCTCGAACAGACCGCACACCAAAGTCGGAACCGATTTTGTCCCCCGGCCTGCCATCGCTTGAGCCAGCCTGCCAGCAAATCGAAGTGTCTGCTCTCGCGAAAGAAATGAGTGACGTTGGTGGAAATGGCGTTGAGCATCTCCACCGGCTCCCCGGTTTCCGGCGATGCCTCCAGGAATTGGAGATAATCCCGGAACCGGGCGATGCCCAGATGACGCATGCGTTTGCTGATGCGGGCGCTGACCAACGCCTCCTTGCGCTGATCCAGCACGATGCCCGCCTTCCGGTAAACAATCTCCGCGATGCGCCGGAAGGTCACCGGATCAATTGCGGTCTCAACCTGGCTACCCATGAGACGTATCGCCATGCGCCCCGTCCGTCTTAGAACTGTTTGAGTTCGTTATCGTCCAGCGGGATGGCCTTCTCGGGTGTGGTCGGCTTGAGTTCACCGCCGGGAACCGGCGGCACAGGAGAAATCGGATGGGAAAAATGGCCGGCCCCGCCCATGGGGCCGCCATGGGGCCGGTAGTGATGGCCGGTGTCGGCCAGCGCATCACCGCCCCGGACCAGTTGGGTCAATTCCACCACCAGCCCGCTCAATTCCTGGGCCTGGGCCGAAAGCTCCTGCGCCGCGCTCGCGGATTCCTGGGAGCCCGCCGCGTTGTGCTGAACCACCTTGTCCATTTCGGACACGGCCACATTGACCTGTTCGATGCCCTGCGCCTGCTGACGGGATGCCGCAGTGATTTCCGCCAACAAACCGGCCACTTTGAGCGCGCCTTCCTGAATCCGATCGAGAGCCTCCGCCATGTGGACGCTGGCCTTGACACCCGTCTCGGCGTTCTCCTGGGAACCTTCAATCAGGTTCGTGGTGTTCCGAACCGCCTCCGCACTGCGCCGCGCGAGATTGCGCACCTCGTCCGCCACCACGGCAAATCCACGGCCCGCCTCCCCCGCCCGCGCCGCCTCCACCGCCGCGTTGAGCGCCAACAGGTTGATTTGAAACGCGATGGTGTCAATCGTCCGGATGACCTTGGTGGTCTCGTTCGATGACCGGCGG
>CAZAAF010000016.1:0-19313 GCA_964482575.1 uncultured Verrucomicrobiota bacterium
GAGTTGCTGGTGACGATCAAGAACGCCGTCCAGCGTTACGAACTCCTCATGGTGAACCAACGGCTTCAATTCTCCACGCAGGCCATGAATGAGCAACTCCAGAAGGTCAACACCGCCCTGGAAGAGCAGCTCCGCCAGAGCGCCCAGTGCAATCAGGACCTGGAACGAGCCAACCGTTTGTTGCAAGAAAACCTGCATGGATCGTTGAAATTGTGTCTGAAAACACTGGAGACATTCTATCCCACCCTCGGAAGCCACGCCCGGCGCGCCCACGCCCTGTGCTGCAGCATGGCCCGCAGACTCCGACTGTCGGACGACCAGCAACAGACGTTGGAGGTCAGTGCCTGGTTGCATGACATCGGATTACTTGGCGTCCCACGCGACCTGATCCGACGCTGGCACCGTCAACCAGATGTGTGCACCGAAGCGGAACGGGCCTTGATCCGTCAACACCCCATCTGGGGTCAGGAGCTTGCACGTTTCGTGGACTCCCTTGGTCTAGTAGGAACAGTCATCCGGGCACACCACGAACGCTTCGACGGAATGGGCTACCCGTACAATCTGAATGTGAAGCAAATTCCCTGGCTGGCACGACTGCTCGCAGTGGCTGTTTCTTATGCTGAAGACGACGGGAGCAAGCGTCACCCAATCGAAACCGTCTCGGCGGGTTCCGGGTCGGCATTCGATCCGGAAGCCGTCCAAGTCCTGACCGAGTGCATGCCTCAAGATGCCATGCCGCGCAAAGAGCGTGAGGTGGCCTTGGTTGAGTTGACGCCGGGCATGGTGCTGGCCAAAGGGGTTTATGATTCCAACGGGTTTCAGTTGTTGTCCGAGGATCAGGAACTGACGACCATGGCAATTTCCAAACTCCACGCATATCGCCGTGCTTCGGTCGTGAGCAAGTTTGTGCAAGTGTATTGTTGACAGGCAGTTAAACCAATGAACAACCCGGTCTTGGAAGGGTACGCTGAAGTGCTCTTAATCTCTCAAGCCGCGGATGAATTCGGCCGATAGGTTATTGTTATGGCGCTTAACAACGACGGCAATTTAGAGGCGATCGCCGCGTTGGCGGACAAGATCGCGTTCGAGCTGGCTTTCGCGGAAACGGGCAAGGACGACGTGTTGCTGCCCGTCAACTGTCTGCTCGCGCAGATAGAAGATCTGGGTCCCGCCACGCCACCGGTTCCGGAAATTGACCGTGTCATCAAGCTCGCCCGGGAATGGGTGGACAAGGCTGTTGCGACGACTGGCGTGTTGGACAACGCGTTGATCAAGCGTCTGGGAGAGTGTCTTACCTGGCTCCAGACGGCATGCGAAGCGGCATCTCACAAACAGCCCCTGCCCGCTCCGCCGGCGTCGTGGAGCGATTCGGCCTCCGCGGATTCTGCGGCGTCCAAGAACTCCCAGGCGACACCTGCCGCAGAGGCCCCGGCCGAGAATGCCCCCCTGCCCCTGACGATGAACATCGAACACGATGGCGAATTGCTGCGCGAATTTGCCAACGAATCGCATGAACATCTGCAGAACATCGAATTGGGTGTCATTGAGCTGGAGCAGGACGGCGCGAACGCCGACACGCTGAATTCCGTCTTCCGGGCCTTCCACACGTTCAAGGGTGGAGCCGGCCTGTTGAATCTAACCCCCATTTACAAACTCGCGCACGAACTGGAATCGCTGCTTGACCAACTCCGCAAGCATCGTCTGGAAATGTCGCGCACCATCATCAATATCATTCTGGAAGGTGGCGACACGCTGAAACGCTTCGTCAGCGAGATCGAGGCACAACTCGGCGGGACCAAACCCGTCGAAGCTGTCGTGATTCCGATTTCCGAGTTGATCGTCCGAGTCCGACAGGCGATGCAGCCGGATTCGAGCGAAGCCGCCAAAGCCGCCGCCGCCGCCCCCTCCACAACCTCCGCGGAGCCGGCAGCTCCGGCAACAACGACGGCGGCCCCCGCGGCCACGCCTGCGGAGGAAGCACGGCCGGCAGCGGCACGGGCCGAATCGGTCGCCGGCACGGCGTCCCCGAGCGCGGGCTATGTGAAAGTGGATACTCAAAAGCTCGACAACCTTGTGGACTTGGTGGGCGAAATGATGATCACCCAATCGCAGGTGATTCACGACACCGGTACCCAGGCCATCAAGCATCAGCGGCTGGCACGCAACCTCGCCCGTCTCGGACGCGTGACCACGGAGTTGCAGCGCACCGCCCTCTCCCTGCGAATGGTGGCCATCCGCGGCGCGTTTCAGAAGATGGTCCGTCTGGTGCGCGACCTGGCCAGCAATCAGGGAAAGAAGGTTGAGTTGAAGATGTCCGGCGAGGAGACTGAAGTGGACCGGACGATTGTTGACCAGATCAACGATCCACTTGTTCACATGATCCGCAATGCCGTGGATCACGGCCTTGAAACTCCGGAGGCCCGCCAGGCCGCCGGCAAACCGGCCGTTGGTACCATCCATCTGCGTGCCTGTCATCGAGGCGGCAACATCGTCATTGAGATCACCGACGATGGTGCGGGCCTCAAACGCGAGCGCATCCTGGCCAAGGCCATCGCCGCCGGCATCACCAACCCCAGCGACGAACTCAGCGACAACGACGTTTTCCAGTTCATTTTCCACGCCGGTCTCTCCACAGCCGAAAAAGTCACCGATGTTTCGGGGCGCGGCGTCGGCATGGACGTCGTACGCCGCAACGTTGAAAAACTGCACGGCAAGATTTTCATTCAATCCACGCCCGGTCACGGCAGCACGTTTACGGTACAGTTGCCACTCACGCTGGCGATTATTGACGGCATGATCGTCGGCGTCGGCGCTCACCGCTACATCCTGCCCACGCTGGGCGTTCGCGAGTCGTTCCGCCCCACGGCCGACATGATCTCCACGATTCAAGGCCGTGGGGAAGTCGTCAACGTCCGCGGTCAACTGCAACCATTGCTGCGGTTGCACCAACATTTTGGCGTGAAAACAGAGGTCACCAATCCGACGCGCGGCACCGTCATTGTCATCGGCTCGGGACATCAGAGCCGCTGCGTGTTGGTGGACTCTCTTCTCGGCAAACAGGAAGTTGTGATCAAGAGTCTGGGCGAGACGTTCAAGAACAACCGCGCACTGGCAGGCGGGGCCATCCTTGGGGATGGCAGTGTTGGACTGATTCTCGACGTGGACGCGCTGGTTCAACTCCAGACCGAACAGATGTCTCAAGCGGCTTGAAGCGAGACGGGGTCCGCCGGTTCCTGAAGAGGCCATCCCATCCCCTTACGGCTTTCCACAGGCCCATCTTCACCGGTATCCGTGGGCGCCAGAAACACCATGGCACCTCCGCCGCCCCGGTCCCCGGCGCAAAATGCGCTAAAGACAATCGGGTTCCTGCCGATACTTATCTCACGGTGCTGTAGCCCAAGAATGCGCGCACAAGGTGTAGTGCTGCACATTGCAACGAACAACCCAAGAAATGGAGTGCTGGATGGTGACAACGAATACTGCCCTGCGTATCGGCCCGATAATTGGCGTACTGCTGCTTGGACTCGTCCTCGCAATCCCCTGCTCTGCACAAACCGCGACGAATCAAACACCCCTGGAGGCCAGCCTCCCAACCAAGGCCGGCAAGGCCATCATCGGAACAGACACTCCGTCCCCGAAACCCGAGTGGCGCACGACTGTCAGCGTCACGGTGTCCGAATCGTTTGACAACAACGTATTTCTCCAGGACGTGGGGGATCTGGCCCACAAACAATCCATGGTCACCTCCATTGCCCCGTTCTTCGGCGCGGAATGGGAGCCCACGTCGGAGTTCCGCATGGCCGTCAATTACTCGCCGAATATGGTCCGGTACACCACCTACACGACGGAGGATCACACCGACCATCGCGGCAACATCAATTTCTTCGGCAAGATCGGCGACGCCACCTACGAGGTGCTGAACTCGGCGACGTGGATTGATGGCAGCCGCCGGTGCGTGACCTACAGCGCCCTCGGCGGCGCTCCGGCCATCGGCGGCGTTCCGGTCCGGGACCGGCGCCAGGCGTTGAATCTCAATGAGAGCTTCAAGCTGCAATACCCCATCGGCGACTGGTTCATCCGTCCGGTGGGCGGCTGGTACATGAACGATTACAAAACCGACTACAGCGCCGCGCCAGGGTATGAGAACTATGCCAGCCGGGACGACATCAACGGCGGCGTGGATGTCGGATACCAGGTGTATGAGAAGACGTTCGTGGTGGCGGGCTATCGCTTCGGTCATCAGGATCAGGCGGCGCTGTTGAGTGGTCCGCTCCAGTTTTCAAACGACTACAACCGGTTTCTGTTCGGGGCCGAGGGCAGTCCGCGGCCGTGGCTGAAGTTCGCCTTCATGGCCGGTCCCGAGATTCATAACTACAACGATTCGACCACGACCGCCGGATTCTACGGCAACCAAAGCCAGCTTTACGTGGATTTCTCCGCCACGCTGACGCTGGGGAAGACCGATTCGGTGGTGCTGTCCGCCAAACGCTACACGCGGCCCGGCTACACCGGCCGCAGCATGCTGTGCGAGCTTCTTTGCGATGCAACCTGGAAACATGTGTTCACCCCTGCGTTGACAGCCAGCGCCGGATTCACCAGTTACATCGGCGATTACTTTCCCACGGTGCGTAACGACGACATTTATACGCCGAATGTGGGGCTGAGCTATCAGTTCAACAAGCATTTCAGCGCGGAGCTGCGCTATTCCTACGACGTGGCCAACAGCGAAGTGCCCAACACGCCCGGTCGCGAATTCCAGCGCCAGATCGCGATGCTGAACCTTCGCTACACGTTCTAGGCCTCTGCGGTCCGCGCACGGTTTTCCCAAAAAAACACCCGGCGAACCGGTTGAAATCGAGGATGGAACCGGGCGCGGGTTCCGGGCCTCAAGGCTAAAGTCGGAGCCCATTCCATCCGATGATACGGTGCATCACTTTGCGCAATCGCCTATGTTGCCTAGACACGTATTGTTCGTGGACGACGAGCCGAAGGCTCTGCAGGAATTGGAACCATCCCTCCAAAAGGGGCATCGCCTATGGCAAATGCATTTTGTTCAGAGTGGCTCTGAAGCGCTGGAGACTCTTGCCCAGAAGCCCTTTGATGTTGTGGTCTCCGACATGCTGATGCCGGAGATGAATGGAGCCCAACTGATGTCGGAAATTCAAACACGTTATCCGCAAATGATGCGTCTCGCGTTTTCAAGCGATTCCGACAACGAGGCGGCCCTGAGGCTCTCCTGTCCGCCCCATCAATGCCTCAGCAAACCCCTAAACCCGCTGTCGCTGCGCCACATCATTGACCGGACCCTCTCGTTGAAGGAATTGCTGGCCAGCGAGAAATTCACCCACTTGATTTCAAAAGTGCAATCGATGCCGGGGTTGCCGTTTCTGTACACGGAGTTGCTCGGAGAACTCCAGAAGTTCGAACCCTCCATGACCCGGGTGAGCGAGATCATCGGTCGCGACATGGGCATGACCGGTCAGATTCTGCACGTGGTGAACTCCGTGTTTTACAGTCTGGCGCGAAAGATCACCGATCCCGGCGACGCCGCGATGTACCTTGGACTGGAAACGCTGAAATCCCTCGTCCTGACCAACCAGTTGTTTTCGCAGTTTCCGCACAAACCGATACAGACTTTTTCCTTGGAAACCCTCTGGCAGCATTGCTGGAACGTGGGCACCTTCACCAAACAAATCGGGGCGGTCGAACGGTTGAGCCACGACACCATGGATGCCTGTTTCACAGCCGCCCTGCTGCACGACATCGGCAAGTTGATCCTTATCTGCCATCTTCCAAACGAGTATCAGGAAATCGTCTCCCAAGCGCGCCAGCGACGACTCCCCACATGGAAAGTGGAGCAGGAGATGCTGGGAGCCACTCATGCCGAGGTGGGCGCGTATCTGCTGAGCTTATGGGGGCTGCCGCATCCGATCGTGGATGGCGTGGCCTTCCATCACTGTCCTTCGCGCTGCACATCCACCAACAATCCGTTGGTAACCATCATCCACGCCGCAAACTCGTTTGAGCACGAAAGCAAGTCGGACAATCCCCTGACGGAACGGTTCCTGACCATGGATGACACCATCCGAAACGAGGAGCTGGACCGGATCAAGGAATGGGAAAAAGCCTGCCGCTGGTACGAAGGGAACCTATGGCTGGAGGTATAATCAACCCCTGCACGAGCGTGGCAGCGCCACCCCAAGGCCCTCAATCGCACAGTCACTCATGAGAAACGGCGACGATGCCATGATGGCCGGTACGATACGAGACTGTGTCGCGCTTTCGGACTCTCCCAAGGAGACGTCCGCCGTCTGGCGGGAAGATCAAACCTGTGGTCGTACCGGCGACATCAAGGCGCACGCCACGGAAACATCTCTTGTCACCGAAAAGCGGCGTCTCGAACAGGTCTGTGTGGCCAATCGCATCGCGCTTTGGGTCTGGGACATCCCCACGGGCACCGTGGAGTGGTCCGGGTCCGTTGAACCCCGCCATCGGATCGGCATGTTTCCGCACACCTTGGAGGCCTGGAAATCACTGCAGCATCCCGAAGACCAGGACCGGTTTGTCAAAACCCTGAACCGGCATCTCGAGTACAAACTGCCGTGCGAGATGGACTGCCGCATGCAATGCTCGGTGGGCGGCTTCGCCACCTGGCACCTCACCGGCACCTCGGAACGCGACGAGCAGGGCCGGCCCCTCCGCGTGTTTGGCACTTGTGTGGATACCACCGTCCGCAAGAAAGCTGAGGCCGCACGACGGCGGGTGGAGGAGAACTACCTCTCCCTGTTCGAAAACATGCTGAACGGGTTCGCCTACTGCCGCATGGTGGACGAACCGGGTGCCCCCCTGGATTTCACCTTTCTCACCGCCAACAAGGCCTTCAAAAATCTGACGGGCCTTCAGGACGTGACAGGCAGGAAGGTGTCCGAGGTCATTCCCGGCATTCAGAGCAAAGACCCGGAGTTATTGGAAGCCTGCAACCGGGTGGCCAGTGCCGGAGTGCCGGAAAAATTCGAAATCTACGTCAAGTCCATGAAGATGTGGCTGGCCATCTCCATCTACAGGCCGGAAGCCGGCGACTTCGTGGTCGTCTTCGATGTGATCACGGAACGGAAGCGCGGCGAGGAAGAACGCATGCGCCTGTCCACCGCCGTGGAGCAGGCGGCGGAAATGGTGGTCATCACGGATGCGCAAGGCATTATCCTGTACGCGAATGCCGCGTTCGAACGAACCACGGGCTACTCGCGACAGGAAGCCATCGGCCAGAAACCCAGCCTTCTCAAGAGCGGCAAACAGGACCCTGCCTTTTACAAACAGCTGTGGGACACACTGTGGCGCGGCGAGGTCTGGCACGGTCACTTCATCAACCGAAAGAAGGACGGCACCGTTTACGAACAGGACGCCACGTTGTCGCCCGTGCGCAATTCGGCCGGCCAGATCGTCAATTTTGTGGGCATCGAACTCGATGTCAGCCATGAGGTGGCGATGGAAACCCAGCTGCGCCAGGCCCAAAAAATGGAGGCGATCGGAACCCTGGCGGGAGGCGTGGCGCATGAAATCAACAATCCCATCAACGGGATCATGAACTACGCTCAGCTGATCGCCGACGAATTGTCGGACGACAGCGAACTCCAGGAGTATTTGTCCAACATCCTGAAGGAGACCAATCGGGTGTCGGAGATCGTCCGGAACTTGCTCGCCTTCGCGCGCCAGGACAAGCAGACCGCCAAAGAGTCCGACCCCTCGGACATCATCCGCGATACCCTGTCGTTGCTGCAAACCGTGATCCGTCACGACCAGATCACGCTGGTCGTCGAAGTCTCCCCGGAAATACCCCAACTGGTATGCCGCAGCCAGCAGATTGAACAGGTACTGATGAACCTGCTGACGAACGCGCGCGATGCCTTGAACGATCGATATCCGGCCTACCACGAGGACAAGATCATTCGCATCTCGGCCAAGCCCTTGGAAAACAAGGGCACCGCCTGGATCCGGATGACGATTGAAGACCACGGCAACGGGATTCCCGCCGAGGTTCGTGACCGCGTTTTTGACCCCTTCTATACAACCAAACCGGTCGGCAAGGGCACCGGATTGGGACTTTCGATCAGTTACGGCATCGTCAAAGACCACGGCGGTTGCCTGATTCTGGAGTCGGAAATGGGACGCTACACGCGTTTCCACGTGGATTTGCCCACGCAAGCCGCCGCGGACCTCTCAACGGAGAATCCCGTCGCGGCTGCACAGACACCGGTCGGATGAACAGGTATTCATGAAATCACACCCGGGGCTTCTGTCAAAACCGTCCGTTGACCCGGGAACCGCCCGTCGGGCCGCGGCCAACCTGCGGGACAAGGAAAATGAGTCCCGATCGTTTTGGAGGTACTGCACGGACCTTCCGTCCGCAGGAGTGGAAGGGACGCAGGAAAGGAATCCGTTATGGCACATGTATTGATCGTGGATGACGAAGAGAGTATCCGGCGTACGTTGACAGCTTTCTTGAGCAAGGCCGGCTATACTGTTGTGGCCGCCGATACGGCGACCACCGCCCAGCAGTTGCTGAAGGAGCAACAATTCGACGTGGTGGTGTCCGACATCGTCATGCCGCGCCTGACAGGGGTGGAATTGCTTCAGATGATTCACCAGGAATCCCCCGAGGTGCAGGTGATCATGATGACCGGACAACCCACGGTGGAAACGGCCGCGACCGCGGTGAGAGCCGGCGCTTTCGATTACTTGTTCAAACCCGTCGGCAAGGAACAAATCCTGAGGAGCGTGGGCAATGCGGCAAAACTCAAGGCAACCGAGGATGAACGCGTGCGCCTGGCTGAGGACAACCGCCGTCAACTGGTGGAACTACAGGCCAGTTACCACCGTCTCCGCGAGACGGAATCGCTCCGGGACAATCTGGTCAATATGATCGTCCACGACATGCGTTCGCCTCTCGCCATTATCCTGGGTTATCTGAATCTGCTCAAGGGCCCGATTCCCAAAAAACTCAGCCCGGCAGAACTGGGTTATTTCGATGTCATCTTCAAACACACGCAAAAGATGATCACCATGGTCAGCTCGATCGTGGACGTAAGCCGGCTGGAGGCCAATCAGATGCCCTTGGATCGCCAGCCTCATGACATGGTCTCCCTGACAAGGGCCGTGATGGATTCCGTGGGCTCCCTGGTCGGCGAACGACGCATGAATCTGGAAGCGCCGCCCGAACCGGTCACCGCCCATGCGGACAAGGGGCTCGTTGAACGGGTGATTGGCAACTTGTTGATGAACGCCCTCAAATACACCCCGGATTCCGGAGAAGTGAGGGTGGCCGTCATCGGAGACGACTCGAAAGTTCAGATGCGCATCACCGACACCGGTTCCGGCATCGATCCCAAACACCATACACGAATCTTTGAGAAATTCGGCGCCCTCGAAAAAAGCACGCGCGGGTACTCCACCGGCCTGGGTCTGGCTTTCTGCAAACTGGCCGTTGAAGCTCACGGCGGCCGGATCGGTGTGGAGAGTGCCATCGGCAAGGGCAGTACGTTCTGGGTTGAACTGCCGGTCGCCTACGGCCCCCAAGCAATGGCCACCCCAGCCTGATGAATGACTTGGACTCTTCTCCCAATATCATGGTGGTGGACGACACGCCCTCGGCCACCAACTTGCTGGAAAACATCCTGCGGAAACGCGGTTGCCAGGTCAGTTCCTTTTCCCAAGGCCGCATGGCCCTGGCCGCCGCCACAACCCAACCGCCGGATCTGATCCTGCTGGACATCACCATGCCGGAGATGAATGGCTATGAAGTCTGTGAACGATTGAAATCCGACGCCAAGACGCGGGAAATCCCAGTCATCTTCATCAGCGCGCTGAACGAGGCCATGGACAAGGTGAAAGCGTTTGGTTGCGGTGGCGTGGATTATGTGACCAAGCCTTTTCAACTCGGGGAAGTGTATGCCCGCGTTCAGACCCATCTGGAACTGCAACGGCAAAGGCGCCAGTTGCAGGAGAGCCACTCCCAACTGAACCGCAAACACCAACAGATGCAGGCTGATCTGGACCTGGCCAGGGAAATCCAGCTGGGGTTGCTGCCACGCAAGTTCCCCACCTTCCCGCGCGGCGCCGGGCAACACCAGTCGGCGTTGACCTTCTGCGGGCATTACCAACCCGCTGCCTCCCTCGGGGGTGATTTCTACCAGGTGATGGCCCTGTCGGATTCAACGGCCGGCGTGCTGATCTGCGATGTGATGGGGCACGGAGTCCGCGCCGCGCTGGTCACAGGAATGATCCGCGGCATGATGGAGGAACTCTGCAATCCCGCCGCCAGCATCGCGTCCGACCCCAGTGAAATGATGACGCGGATCAATCGCAGCCTCTTCGACATCCTGCAACAGGCCAACACCACCCTGTTTGTCACGGCCTTCTATCTGGTTGCCGACGTGGTCCGGGGGCGTATCCGTTACACGAACGCCGGCCATCCCTACCCGTTGCTGGTGCGGCGGAGCCAGGGCGTTGTCGAACCCGTTCACGACAACGGAGGCGGCGCCATTCTCGGCATGTTTGAGGACGCGGTCTTCTCAACCCATGAGCAGCCGATATTGAAGGACGACCTCATCCTGCTGTTTACCGACGGCGTTTTTGAGGTGGAAAGCCCGAATGGGCAAATCTATGGGCAGGAACGCCTGCTGGAGGCGGTGCGACAACACCAGCATTTGCCGGCGGACCGGTTGCTGGGCGTGATCGTGGAGGAAATTCAGCAATTGGCGCAGCCCAAGGGGTTCGTGGACGATGTCTGTGTTGTCGGGATGGAAGTTGCCCGCGTGGGTTGACGCGCGGCGCCGGGTCCGACCCTTCGGTGCCGAATCGCAAAACGGGTTTCGCCCTTCATTTTGCCTCCGGCTTGTCCCCAACCATCGCCGGCGGCCACAGCGGGACCGGTCGTATTATCCTGTTGCGCGAAAGCCCTACTTGCCAGGTTCACCCCAAGGACAGCCGCCATCGTGTCGAACCACGGTTTCATGCTGGCGTCTTCCTTTCGTTCCGGCCCGGCTGATGGAAACGAATGGGAACTAGACTTGCGGCAGTTCCCAGCCTTTGCGACTTTCACGGTCCAGGTAACGGTTTAGTTCGGGTTGATTGGTGCATCGCATGGCCGGACGGCTCCACTCCACCTTGCGACCCTCGCCGGCGCGAATGGCGAGACACCCCATCAGAATCATCTCATTGAGCCAGACCGAGTAATCGAAATTGGAGGAGGCGGGTTCGCCGCCACGGCAGGCGCGCAGGAAATCACCCTGATGGGTACCTTTGACACGCGGCAGGGTCTTGGGCGGCGGCGGGGTAGCCTTGTGCTGTTCTTCGGGCACAATACGCATGTTATCGCAGTAAAGGCCGGTGTAGATGATGCCCTTGTCGCCAACATAGATGGTACCGTTGGGGCCGAAGTCCCGATTGTATTTCTTCTCCAACTCCTGGACCAGCGCGGGTCGGTTGCAGGCTTCGCGCACATAGGTGCCCATCGCGTCGTGGGGATCGGGGGCAGGGTTTTGCACATCCTTGCGCTGGCCGTCGTACCAATAAACCCGGGCCGCCGGCATTCCTTCGCTGGCCGGAAAATCGTAGCGGATGCGGTTGCCAATCGGGTAACGCTCGGCGGTACCGCCCTTGAGGCTCTCGACTTCCGCCGAGTAGTGGTCGGTGTTCAGCTTCAACGCCGCAAAAGCCGCGTCCAGCATGTGGCACCCCATGTTGCCGGGCGAACCGTTGCCGAAATCGTACCACGTGTGCCACTCGTGCGGATGCAGGTCCACATGGTAATCGCGATAAGGGGCGGGTCCGATCCACTCATCCCAATGCATGCCGGCCGGTACGGGCAGAGCCGGTGGACGCGGGCCGACACCGCCGTTGGCGCGGTTGGTCCACGCGTGTACTTCGGTGACAGTGCCGATGGTACCGCCCCAGATGTATTCGCAGAGCCGGCGCTGGCTTTCCAGCGAGCGCCCCTGATTGCCCATCTGGGTCGCCACTTTGTATTTGTGAGCGAACTCCAAGAGCAACCGTCCCTCGCGGATATTGTGGCAGAGCGGTTTCTCCACATAGACATGCTTGCCCAACTGCATGGCTGTCAGCGCCGGCAAGGCGTGATGATGATTGGGCGTGGCGATGAACACCACATCAATCTCTTTCGCCAGCTTGTCGTAGAGCCGGCGGTAATCAACGAAGGTCTGGACGCTGGAAGGATTGAACCCGGGTGCAAAACGGGTGGCGTGCTTCAGGGACGCAGCCAGATTGCTTTCCACCACGTCCACCAGCGCCACCAACCGCTCGTCGCGTGCGGCCACCGGGACGTGAGTGCCCCGGCCACGCCCCCCGCAGCCGATGACGGCCACGCCCAGGGTGGCATTGGGCGATCCGTCGGCGAAAATCGCCGGCGGTCCAAACCACCGAGTACCGGCCGCAGCCCCCAGACCGGTGGCTGCCATTCTCAAAAAACTGCGTCGGTTGTGTCGTGATGTCGTCTTCATTCCTTTATCAGGGTCCCTTATTCAACAACCGGGCAGGGTCATCTGCGTCGGAGTCGCGGTGGAGGATTCCCTCCAATCAAAAATCCAAGGGTTACTTGGTGGTGTTGAGCAGTTTCATGAACTCGCGCATGGAGGAGCCATAATCATGCCAGGTGCGCGTGGTGACCAGATTGCCGTCCACCACCGTGGGCTGGTCCACATACCTGGCGCCGCCCTGGCTGGCATCCAGCGCGCACTTGGCCACCGTGGTGACGGTGCGCCCCTTGATCACGCCGGCCGCACTGACGATCTCGATGCCGTGACAGACCACGCCGACAGCTTTGTTAGCCTCGAAGAAGTGGCGTACGATGCGCATCAAATCCTTGTCGTAGCGGATGTACTCCGGGGCGCGGCCACCGGAAACAAACAGGCCACTGTACTCGGTCGGGTCCACGTCGCGGAAAGCCACGTCGGCCTTGATGTGATAGCCGGGCCGTTCCTCAGTGATGTCCCAGGGCACGACGGCGTTGGGCGGCACTTCGTGCAGGACCATGTGATAGAGCCGCGCCTCGGGACCGGCCACCACCATCTGGAATCCATCCTCGGCCACCCGGAAGAACGGATAGAGCGTGTCCACACATTCGGTGGCGTCCCCGATCGGCATCAGCACCTTGCGCGCCTTGGGCTTGTCCTGGGTACCGGCCAACCCGGTGGCCGCCATCGCCAGGGCGGCGGGCGCGGCGACCAGCCGGCTGCACCATTCGCGTCGATTGATGGGTTGTGAACTCATGGTCATTTCTCTTTCGATTTGTTTCCTAGATCAAGACCGCCGGGTGGAATGTCGGGCGTTAAGGGTTGCTACCGAGCCTCCCTCGACCAGCGTGGGCGAAAGCATCATCTCGCTCTCCGGCGGCGGCGTGCCGGATGCCATGCGCAACGCCAATTGACGGACAGCCTGCAGCCCGATCGCCTGGGCGTGAACTTCAAAGGTGGTCAGTTGTGGATGCAGACCGGCAATCAGGGCGAGGTCGTTGTTGCCGGAAATTACACTGATATCCCTGCCGACCTGCAGGCGGCGAATGGTCAACGCCCGATAGACCAGCGCCGCCACACTGTCCGCGGCGGCAAACAACGCCGTCGGCTGCGACCGGCCCGCCAGCAGTTGGTCAACGAGCCCTTGAACCGCCTCGATCGCCTCGGGAGGCCGCAAGGGCAGGTCCCAACGAATATCCGGCGATGGCTTGGTCGTCTGCACCTCCGCGCCAAGCCGGCGGGCGGTGGCAACAAAGCCATCCTCGCGGCGCATGAACAGCAGGTGGTCGGGTTTGGGATTGATAAAGGCCAGCCGGCGATGACCGCGGGCAACAAGATATTCGGCCGCCAGGCTGCCAGTGGCGTAATCGTTGGAACTGACCACGTCACCCCAACACCCCAACGGACGGCCCACAATCCAAACGCCGGGCAGCGTGCGCAACCGTTGAATAAATGGGACTTGGGCACGGCTGACGCCATCCCCCTGCATCGCCCCGATCAGAATGACTCCATCGAGCCGCTGTCGCTCCACACCGGCCGGGATCTGGTTCAGGTCGGGCACTTGGATCAGTTGCACCGAAGCGCCCGCCGCCGATAGGGCGGATTCCACGCCATTGATGGCCTCGGCAAGAATCGGCAGAGCCAACAGCGAGCGGTCCATCCCCAACGAGACGATGCCAATGTTGGCCTTGACCAGACGCTGGGTGACATCGAACCGGCGATGGTTCCGGGGCTGCTGGTAGTGGAGTTTTTCGGCCAGACGCCGGACGCGGGCAACGGTATCGGCCTTGATGGCCGGGTGTCCGTTCAACGCCCGGCAGGCCGTGCTGGGCGACACACGGGCGGCTTGGGCAACCTGGATGAGCGTCGGTTTGATAATGACCGAACCATAGCAGCCACCCCGTTGTGTTCAAGCAATATTACAACAATTTATTAATTTATTTTATGCAATATTGCATTTTACAGAAAAACCATCTCCCGACGGAACCCGGTTCGCAGGAACAAAACCCGTGGTTCAAGCGCGTGCGCTCAAAATTGTCCGGGTTTGCCGGCTTCGTCTTCCCGTCCCCCCTGTCTGGGCGATTGGGACAACCACCGATACACCCCTCGTTTCACCCGCATGAGTGCCGGACAGGGAGAATGCCAACGGCGGCAAATCGGCGCTTCACTTTCGCCTAAACTTCCGTCGCGCCATGCCGATATGTCCATGTCAGGCGACGCGTCGGAGGGGTCTGCCCCTGTCCAAACAGAGCAAGGCCATGTCCGGTACAAACGCGAACAACAAGACGCAGACTCCGTTAAGGAAACAGACATGAGTTGTCATCGTCGTACCACCTGTCACGCATGTTGAACTGCGAAGACATTCAGGTTTGCGAGCGGCTGAACTCCCTCGGTGTCAGCGCGGTGGAACTGAGAACGCCCGAGGAGTATCAGGACTGCCTGCCGGTCATTGCCGAAAGAAAGGCCTGGGAGAGGACGCTGATCAGGTCCGAGCCGCGGTATTTCATCGGCGGGTTCTGCGAGGTCTGCAGGAAACAGGTTCGGTTCCTGGTGGATTACCAGCACTCCGACGGCATAACACCCAATTTCCGCGAGCGGCTGGCATGCTCGAGCTGCGGCTTGAACAACCGCCTTCGGTTCATGATCGGGATGGTTCGCAACGAGATCCAGCACCGGGGTTGCAAGGACGTGTACTTGTACGAACAAGTCACTTCATTTTACGCATTCGTCCTCAACATGCGAAGGACATGGGCCTTCAATCTGATCGGCTCCGAATATCTCGGTCACGATCAGTCTGGAGGCGCCGTTGTTGGCGGGTTGAGGCACGAAGACGCCTTGAATCTCACCCTGGAAAACGCATCCCAAGACCTGATTGTCTCCTGTGACGTTTACGAACACGTGCCGGATTTTGAAAAGGCCATGTGCGAAGCGTTCCGGGTGTTGAGAAGCGGTGGAAGACTGTTGTTCAGCGTACCGTTCAACGCTCTGGCCAGCCAAACCTCCATCAGGGCCAGTGTTGAAATGAGCCGCATCACGCACCGGATGGACCCGGTTTACCATGGCAACCCCGTCTCCAGCCGGGGCTCGTTGGTGTTCTTCGATTTCGGTTGGGACATGATCGGCACCTGCCAAGCCAAGGGCTTCAGTGACGTTTACATGCTGGCCTACTATGGTCCCGAGGCTGGATACATCGGCAACGGAATGCAGTACATTTTCGTGGCGGAAAAGAACTGACGCGCGGCGGAGGTTTCGGGAGAGCCCCTGGCGGTACTGCAAAGTGACCGTTGTGCCCCCTCTCGACTTCCGCCTTTTCTATTTGGTACCAGGATACAGTCGAACGGGGATGAGGTCGTGCAAATCGACTTTGTTTGTTACGACGGATCCAGAGGAAAGGGTGGAGAGAACATGCACCTCCGGTGTGGATGAACGGACCAGGACCTCCGCTGGCAAATACCCCCGGCTGGCAAAATGGAAACGATTGAAGTGCGGCAATGATGCATCAGAGATCGACAGCATGCCGTTGGTTTGGGTTGTGGTCACCAAGTTGGTGGTGGTGTAAGAGGAGCCGATGAGTCGAATCAAAACGGTACACCACTCCACCTGAACATTGGGTATCGGCTGTTCGGTGCGCCCGTCCAACGTCTGGAAGCGCAAAGTGTGAGCACATCCACCAGCCGCCAAGAGGACACATGCGAGCTGCATCGTGAAAACGAAACGTGACAGGCGGGTGGTCATCGGAATTGTCGTTCGATCATGCATGGTTGCCACCTCCGGACTCTTTGTAGCCCAACCGGCTCTTTCTGTCCAGCCGTGTACGCGCGGCTGCGCTTGAGGAGCGGTCCATGGATGGCATGGTTCGTTTGACTCACGCAACCGGAAGCGATTATGCTACGGGCCCAGTATGAAGCCTGTCTCCAGCGGTTCCCTCCTATTGGCCCTGTTTCTGCATCAGAGCGTGGCGGCGCCTGTATGGGCGTGCGATGCAATCGTCGTCGGCAGGGCCGCCTCGGCGGACGGTTCGGTGCTCGTGGGCCACAACGAGGAGAACGCCACGGACCGCGTGCTGGTGTTCCACAAAATCCCCCGCCGGCAGCATCCGGCAGGGGCGGTTGTCCGACTGCAGGCCGGCGGCGAGGTGGAGGAGGTGGCGGAGACACTGGCCTGCCTGTGGAGTGAGAATCCGGAACTGAGCTACAGCGACGGGTATTTGAATGAATGCGGCGTGGCGGTGGTGAGCGTGAAGTGTGTCACCCGTGAGGCCGGTTACGAGGCACTGGCGGCGCGAGGCGAAATTCGTAACGGCGGCATCGGCTATATGTTGCGGCGGCTGGTGGCCCTTCGCGCCGGGACGGCGCGCGAGGGGGTGGAGTTGATGGGCCGGCTGATCGAGCGGTTTGGTTACGCGGATTCGGGGCGGAGCTACGTGGTGGCGGACACGCGCGAAGCGTGGCTGGTGGAGGTGGCGCGGGGCCGCCGGTGGGTGGCCCAACGAGTGCCGGATGACCAGGTCGTGTTCCTGCCCGCCCGACACATCATCGGCGAAGTGAACCTGGCGGACCGGGAAAACTTCCGGGCCTCGCCCAACCTGGTGAGCTACGCGATGACGCAAGGGTGGTATGACCCGGCGAAGGGTGAAGCGTTCAGTTTCCGCAAGGTGTATCAGACGGCCGAGGCAGTCGCCCCGGATCGCCGCCACTTCCGGGCCCAGGAGATCATCACCGGGAAGGCGGGACAATGGCCACCCCGTGAGGAGATTCCGTTTGCGCACACGCCCTACAAGAAGTTCGGGGTGCGGGATGTGATTGCGGGACTGCGCGATGACAAGGGCCTGGCGGCCATTTACAACAAGACGACACAGGAAGGGGCGGTGTTCCAACTACGCGACACGTTGCCGCGCGAACTCGGCTGCATTTACTGGCGAACCACCGGGCGGCCGGACATCAGCGTCCTAACGCCGTGGTATGCGGGAGTGACGTCCACCCCGAAAAATTACGGCTGCCGCGGGGACGCCGCAACGCTGCTTTCGCTGGAACATCATTTCAATCCGCCCGCGGACACGTTCAAGCCGGACCCGGAGCGCGCGTGGTGGAAGTTCAAGACCCTGGCGAGGCTTACGGACGCGGACTATGCGCATCGCATCGGAGTTGTCCAGGCAGCCTGGTCGACATTCGAAGATCGTATGCTCCAGAAGCAGCCCGTGCTGGAGGCGGAGATGCTGAAGCTCTGGCCAAAGACCCCGGACGAAGCGCGCGCGGCGTTGACGCGGTATTGCGCTGGGATCGCGGCGGAGGTGTGCGCGGAAGCGGACAAGATCGCCGCGGCTTGGCGAGCAGGAAAAACCGTGCCGCGCTGAGAACAAAACGGCTACTCCGGCTGTCGGAATAATTTCAGGGCGGCGCGGTCACCGCTGGCATACTCATGAGGCGTGCCGGCAAAGATGGTGCGAATCCGGCTGAACGCCTTGTTCGGATACCACCAGTGGTCACCGGCCGCAATCTGCGTGAGCGGCAAATCTTCACCATAACCCCAGAGAGTGAATTGGGTGTCACCGCCGGCCAGATTGAGAACGGAAAGTTCCTGGCTGTTGGGATTGGCGGCGTCGAAGTACACAGCGTCGGACTCGAGCGTCCGGCCGCCAGCCGTCGTCACGCGGACGGCGTACCAGCCTATGGCGGCAAGGCGCTCGTCGGCTTGGAGACGGACCGCCTCGTGCCAGATGGAACCGGGAGCGTAATCACCCTTGAGACCGGTGACGGGGATTTTACCGTCGGCCGGAAGATGATTTCCGTCGGCAGGGCTGAACCGGTGAAGCGGCGCGCCGTCCTTGAGAAGCTGGACTTCGGTGAATCGCTGATCGGGCGAGACGGTCGCAATGAGATGGGCGTAAAACTCGCGCTGGAGTCCGGCAAAACGCGAGGCGTTGCTGATTTCCAGCATCAAAACAGAGGCAGGTGGACGCGGCCTGGCTTCGGGCGGCTCGAAATAGACGGGACTGGTCACGGCCCAGTGACCGTCCACATCCTCGGCCCGCACCACGTACCAACTGCGTTCGGTCTCGTGGATCGGATATGTCAGGGCTGGCGACTTCACGTCAAAGGTCTTGACCCGGTTGCCGCGCCGGTAGATCTCGACCGTGCGCAACGGACGCCGGCTGTGTATTTCGATGCGGGCGGTGCCGTCGTTGCCATGAATCGTGTCTCCGGGCTCGTGATTGTCCACGGTAAAGAAGGCGAAGACGGTGCCGCCGTCGGTGGCGAAGGTGCGGCCGTTGCGAATCGCGTCCACGATGGCAGCGGCGCTGAGTTCCTTCGCATGACAATAGACGCGCCGGTCGCCGGGCGAAAACGTGCGGCGGCGACCGAGATCGCAATCGGTGTAGCTGCTGACCGCCATGGAATTGCCGAGGTTGAGCACGGTGAAACGGAACAGTTCGGTGGCCGGCGAGTCGGTGTCGAAGGCATCCACGCAACGACCGAGCACGGCGTCGGAAAATGTTTCGGTGGCGCCCATCCAATGGAGTTGATGGCGCGGCGAGAGCGTGTGTGTGTGAGTCACGGCGCCACCGAGCTGGTGGACGGCGTCAAGAAGCGCCTGTCCAAACAAGGGACTGACGGCCAATTTGCCGACCGGCCGGCGGATGCCGGGCGTGTTGAAGTGGCCAAGGAACGGCCCGGGGCGTTGTTCGTACGCCTGCATCATGAGAAAGTCCGGCGTGCTGAGGCGCTTGACGTCGGCGGGGCCGGCGTTGGCAGAGCCGTTTTCAGTGATGAAACAGAGGCCGTTGGC
>CAZAAF010000017.1:0-19284 GCA_964482575.1 uncultured Verrucomicrobiota bacterium
GGGTCCGTGCGGGTCGAGAACCATTTCGGTCGCGGCGTTCAATTTTATCTCGAGATGCCGGTGACCCGGTCCGTGATGCGCGCCCTTGTGGTGGAGATCGCCGGAGAGCCGTTTGCCTTCCCTCTGGGCAGGATCGAGCGTCTGCTCGATGTGACCTCGACCGAGGTCCAAATGATCGAGGGACGACAATTTGTCGGCTTGAACCAGAAGAATGTCGGCTTGATTGACGCGCGACAGGTCCTGGGGTTGGCCGGACAGGCTGCCCATGGCGCGAAGTGGCCGGTCGTTGTCATCGGCAATGAACAGATGTGTTACCGAATCAAGGTGGACCGCTTCCTGGGTGAACGGGAATTGGTTGTCAGGACCCTTGATGGGCGCCTGGGCAAGGTCCAGGATTTGAGCGCCGTGTCGCTGATGGAGGACGGGTCACCGGTGTTCATCTTGGATGTGGATGACCTGTTCCGTTCGATCCAGAATCTTCTGTCCGGTCGCCGGTTTGAGAGCATGCGGTCCGGTGCCGGTGCGGCTGGCCAGAAAAAACAGAAACGGATTCTGGTGGTGGATTACTTCATCACAGTCCGTGAAATGGAGCGGCGGTTGCTCCAAAATCGCGGGTATGAAGTGGATGTCGCCGTCGATGGCATGGATGGCTGGAACAGCCTCTATGCGGGCCAGTACAGCCTGGTCATCAGTGATGTGGATATGCCCCGGCTGAACGGTTTCGATTTCGTGCGGCGCATCCGCCAGGATGCCCGTTTCAGCGCGTTACCGGTCATGCTTGTCTCCTACAAGGAGCGCAAAGAGGACCGGATGAAGGGGCTCGAAGTAGGGGCCAATTATTATTTTACCAAGAGTGGTTTTCACGATGAGGCGTTCATGGACGCCGTGGTAGATTTGATTGGAAAAGCGCAATCATGAGGATAGCGATCGTCAATGACTTGAAAATGGCGGTGGAGGCTCTGCGCCGGGCGGTGGTGAGTTGTCCGCAACACTCCATTGCCTGGATCGCCTTCGATGGCGAAGAGGCGGTACGCAAGTGTGCCGTGGACCGGCCTGACCTCATCCTGATGGACCTCATCATGCCTGTCATGAACGGTGCGGAGGCCACCTGTCAGATCATGCGCCACTCCCCCTGTGCCATTCTGGTGGTGACGGCGACGGTGGATGGCAACGTCTCCCTTGTATTCGAGGCCATGGGCCACGGCGCGCTGGACGCGGTCAATACACCGACCTTGGGCCGGGATGGAAGCCTGATCGGCGCCCGGGATTTGCTGGCGAAGATCGAGAACATCGGTCACCTGATCGGTCGGAGCACCACCTTGAGATCCACGGTGCCGCGCGCCCCGATCGTCGGAGGTCATTCGCAGCAACGGATGCATCTGGTCGTTATTGGGGCCTCGACGGGTGGCCCCACGGCCCTGGCCGAGATTCTCACTCAAATCCCGGAGGACTTGCCGGCGGCGTTTGTCCTTGTTCAACACGTGGATGTGCAATTTGCCATCGACTTTGCGAAATGGCTCGACGGGCGGACCCATCTTCACGTCCGGCCGGCGGTTGCCGGGTGCCGTCCGGAACTGGGCACGGCATGGCTGGCCGCCACCAATGATCACCTGATCATGACACCGGACTTGACGCTCAACTACAGCCCGGATCCCGTCGATTGTTATTTCCGCCCTTCTGTGGATGTGTTTTTCAAGCACGTGGCTGCTTGTTGGCCCTATGCCGGCGCAGCGGCGCTTCTTACCGGCATGGGCCGCGATGGGGCTGAAGGGATGCTCGCCTTGAGGAAAGTCGGTTGGTGCACGATGGCCCAGGATGAATCCACCAGTGTTGTGTACGGCATGCCCAAAGCGGCCAGGGATCTGGATGCTGTGGATCAGGTCCTGCCGCTGCCACGCATTGCCCCCGCCCTTACAGACCATGTGCGCAACCATCTCCCTGTGAAAACGAAAGTGAGTGCCAAATGACATCGCCCGCCCCTTTGAATGATCAGGAACCGAGCCTGGCCAGTGCGTTGACCCGGCACACCATCAAGGTCCTCCTGGTGGATGACCAGGCCATGATTGGAGAAGCCGTCCGTCGCATGTTGGCGGCGGACAAGGACATTGTGTTTCACTATTGCAGCGACCCCACGCAGGCCGTAAAAATTGCCACGGAGCTGGCGCCAACGGTCATCCTTCAGGACCTGGTCATGCCGGAAGTGGATGGCTTGACGTTGGTCAAGTTCTACCGTGCCAATCCCAGAACTCATGACATTCCCCTGATTGTGCTCTCGACCAAAGAGGAGCCGACCACCAAGGCAGAGGCGTTTGCCCTCGGGGCCAATGACTATCTGGTCAAACTCCCGGACAAGGTGGAGTTGATCGCCCGGATTCGATATCACTCGGGCGGCTACATCGCCCAGCTTCAACGCAACGAGGCGTATCGCGCACTGATCGCGAGCCAGAAAAAACTGGCGGCCGAATTGGCGGAGGCGGCCGGTTATGTGAAATCCCTTCTGCCCGCTCCGATGACGGGCGAGCCGAAAGCGGACTGGCGGTTCCATCCCTCGACGGAATTGGGGGGGGACGCCCTTGGATACCACTGGCTCGATGAGGACCATCTGGCCATGTACATCCTCGACGTTTGCGGCCATGGCGTGGGCGCGGCCTTGTTGTCCATCTCGGCCATGAATGTCATCCGGTCCCGCACCCTGCCCAATACGGATTTTCTTCAACCGGGTGAAGTATTGACGACCCTGAACAACACCTTCCAGATGGAGAAGCACAACAACATGTACTTCACGATCTGGTATGGGGTTTATGACAAGAAACAGCGGAAGCTTTCCTATGCTTCCGGCGGTCATCCGCCGGCCGTGTTGATCGCCGGACCGGACGCTGCCTCGGCTCGTCCCGTCTTCCTGGAAACGGGTGGAACCATCATTGGCGCGACGGATGAGCAGACGTTCAAGAGTTCCTCCTGCGACATTCCGTCTTACGCCAGACTCTATCTCTTCAGTGACGGTGCCTATGAAATTTTCCGTCCGGACGGAAGCCAGTGGGAATACGAGGAATTCGTGAAACTCCTGCAATCCGTGGCGCCTCAGGGAGTGCCTGATCTCGACCACATCATGTCCACCATCAGCACGGTCCACGGCAGCAATGCCTTTGACGACGATTTTTCGTTGATGCAAGTGTGCTTGTGAGCCGCGTTCCTTCCGGCAGACAGAGCGGGGGCACACTGTGGATGTTGCCGTGGAGGTGAAGTCTGGCGATATTGGACAACACGAACCGGATTTGAAATAGTCACGGCCTTCATGACCCGCCCCAAGCATCTCACTGTTTCGGTGGACACGGACCGGATGCCGTCCTGCGTGCCCTACATCATCGGCAACGAGGCGGCCGAGCGGTTCAGTTTTTACGGGATGCGGACCATTCTCGTGGTCTTCATGACGCAGTTCCTGATGAACCGCAGCCACCAGCTCGACGTGATGACGGAAGAGCAGGCGAAGGTCTGGTTCCATCTGTTCATTTTTGGTGTGTATTTTCTGCCACTGTTCGGTGCGGTTCTGGCCGACGCGTTTCTTGGCAAGTACCGCACGATCATCGGACTCTCGATCGTTTACTGCCTGGGCCATCTCTCCCTGGCCCTGGACGACACGCGTGCGGGGCTGGCGGTGGGCCTGGTGCTCATCGCCGTCGGGGCGGGCGGCATCAAACCCTGCGTCTCCGCCAACGTGGGCGATCAGTTTGGCGCTCGAAATCGGCATCTTTTGCCGGCGGTTTTTGGATGGTTTTACTTCTCCATTAATTTCGGTTCGTTCTTTTCCACGCTGCTCACCCCGTGGTTGCTGGACCGTTGCGGGCCGCGCGTGGCGTTCGGCGTGCCGGGGGTGCTGATGTTCATTGCCACGGTGGTTTTTTGGCTGGGACGCCACCAATACGTCCGTGTGCCGCCCGCGGGTTGGGGATTTGCGCGGGAGGTCTTCAGCCGCGAGGGATGGCTCACCGTGGCGCGGTTGGCGCCCATTTATCTGACCGTTGTCATTTTCTGGTCGCTGTGGGACCAGACGGGTTCGGCGTGGGTGTTGCAGGCCCAGAAAATGAACCTGCACTGGTTGGGATTCGACTGGCGTGCTGCCCAGGTGCAGGCGGCCAATCCCATCCTAATTCTGGTGCTCATCCCGCTTTGCTCGTACGTGCTTTATCCTGCCATGGACCGAGTGTTCAAACTCACGCCTCTCCGCAAGATCGGGATTGGGTTGTTTCTAACCGTGCCGGCGTTTCTCATCACGGCGTTGATCGAGACCAAAATCGCCGCCGGTCAGCAACCCTCGATCGTCTGGCAGTTTGCCGCGTTTGTTGTCATCAGCCTTGCGGAAATCATGGTTTCAATCACCTGTCTGGAGTTTTCCTACACCCAGTCGCCTCCCAAGCTGAAATCGCTCATCATGTCGCTCTATCTGCTCTCCATCGCCGGGGGCAACCTGTTCACCTCCCTCGTCAACGCGGTCATCCAGAACCCCGACGGAACGGCCAGGCTTCAGGGTGCGGCCTACTACAACTTTTTCGCCGCCATCATGGCTGTCACGGCGGTCGCGTTCATCTTCGTGGCGGCCGCCTATCGGGAGCGCAATTATTTGCCGACAGTGCCGGTGACGCCGCCGGCTCCGGAGTCTTGACGCGGCCGCCCGCGCACATGCCGGTGGCGGCGAATCAACGGGTGACGGAGCGATACGTGACGCCCAGTTCGTTGAAAAGAAACGCATCCACGTCCACCGTCTCCTCGATCCGCTGTTGGAGGCTGCTGCCCATGCCATGGCCGCTGTTGGCCGAGGTGCGCAGCAGACAACGCGCGCCGGCGGCTTGAAGGCGCGCGGTCATTTTGCGGCTTTGCATCGGGTCCACGCGCGGATCGTTGGCGCCGGTCAGGAAGAGGATGTGCGGATAGTTCACGCTGTTGCGGACGTGGTGGTAAGGCGAGTAGGCGTAGAGCGCCTTGAACTGTGCCTCGTCCCTGACGGTACCGAACTCGGGAATGTTGAAGGCGCCATTGGCCGAGAGTTCGACCCGCAGCATGTCGTAGATGCCCACGTGACTGACGACGCAATGTGTGAGTTCGGGATGTTGTGTGAACGTCGCTCCCATCAGCAGGCCTCCGTTGCTGCCGCCCTGGATGGCGAGCTTTTCCGGGCGCGTGTGGCCGGCCTGGACCAGATGACGGCAGACCGCGGCGAAATCGTCGAACACGTTTTGCTTTCGGGTGAGGTTGCCCTGGCGGTGCCAGTCGTCGCCAAACTCGCCTCCGCCACGGAGGTTGGCCTCGGCGAGAACAATGCCTTGTTCGATGAGCACGCGGCGCGCGGCGTTGAAGCCGGGCGTGAGGCTCATGCCGTAGCCGCCGTAACCGGTGACAACGCACGGATGGGAACCATCGGGCACAGAGCCCTTCTTTCGGATGATGTTCACCGGAATCCTCGTGCCATCCCTGGAAACCGCCCATTCACGGCTGACCTCACAGTTCGAAAAATCCACCGGCGGCGTTTGCAGGAGGGGTGTCCGGGTGGTTGCGCCAGTCTGCGGGTTGAATGCAAACCAGCAGGGCGCGTCGATATAGCTCGTGTTGTAAAACAGAATATCGTCCGTGTGCGGGGAGATTGGGGTGAGACCGCCGACCGACCCGATGACAAATTGTCTGGGGGCCTTGAGTGGACCGCCATGAACATCGAACACGCGGATTTCGCCCGGACCACCGAGCTGGTACGAGACATAAATCCGCGACGCGGTTGCGACGAGATTGCCGGCGCGTTGGGCGAACGAGGAGACGAGTGCCTCGCGCCCCTCGGGAATCAGGACATTGGCTTTTGTGAGATCGGCGCCGTCGCCGGTGCGATTGTCCAGTACGAGCTTCAGGAGCCTGCCGCGGGGCGCCTCCTTCAACGAAACCAGATAAACCGCCGTGGTACGGCCGTCGGTCGAGTGACCGGCAACCGCCTGCACGATGCGATCTTCATAACGGGTGAGTTGGTGCCATTTTCCGTCAAGCGTACGGATGTAATGCTGGAACTGGCCGCCGTCGCCTTTTTGCATGCTGACGAGCGCCACGCCCTCGCGCGTCGTGCCAACGACCACCTCGGCGATCTTGGGGAAGTTCCTTCCAATCTCGTAGCGGTCCTGCCCAGGCGGCATGCCCAGCGTGTGATGGTAAAGCTGGATGTAGAAATCGCGGTCCGCGGGTGGCCGTTCGTCGTCTTGAGGATAACGCGTGTAATAGAAACTCCGGGAGTCGGGCAACCACGCCATCGAACCGCCGCCCGTGCCACCCTGCACGCGGGGCACCACTTCAAACACCTGCCGGCCCGATGCCACCTCGAAGAGGTGGAGATCGCCAGATTCACTGCCGCCCTCTGACAGTGAGACGGCGACGAGCTTGCCGTCAGGACTCGGCACGTACCAGTCGATGGCGGTGGTGCCTTTCGCGTTCATCTGGTTCGGGTCAACCAACACGCGCGCGGACTCGGGATGAAGCGGCGAGTCCAACACAACAAGAAAGGGCTGCTGTTTGGGAGGCTGGCGCTTCATTGCAAACATCCGGCCTCCCTCGAATACAAAATCGCCGTGGGAGATGCATGGAGCGGAGACGATTTCCGTGACGCGCGCGCGGATCGCGGCGACATGGGGCAGGGCATCCAGCACGGCGCGGGCATACTGGTTTTGCCCGTCCGACCAGGACTTGACGACGGGGTCGTTCCAATCCTCGAGCCAGCGATACGGATCCACCACTGCCACACCGTGGTAGATGTCCGTCACGTGTTTCTGCGGCGATGCGGGGGGCGTCGCCGCCAGGGCAAGGGCGGCGATCAACATACTCATGGGCATGGGATTTCCTCCTTGCGGTCATGTTGATTCATGTTCGGTCGCATACGAGGGCCGAGTGTTGCGCCGGCCGGAAAAGCGGACAAGAAGTTTCTGCGGCTTGGAGTGCCGGTGCGGGATTTGCAAATTCCTGTCCTTTACTTTTGCGTCGGCGGGGATACAACAGGGCTTATGAGAGCCATCCTTTCTGCTTCACTCCTTGTCTTCTGTTTCTCTGCGATGGCAGAGAACAATCTCGCAGTCGTCAAGCCGGTTGCAACGAAGGAGGCGCTCATCAATCCCGGCATGGGCTGGGTGCACTTTCATTATTCCAACCGGCTCTGGGCCTACGGCGGGCTCCAGCCGCCCGGCGATACGCTGGATTGGTTTCCCGGCTGTTCGACAATCTACTTCCGGATTCCCTGGTGTTATCTGGAGCCGGAGGAGGGGCAGTTTCGGTGGGACTTGATAGACTCGTACGCGCAACCGTGGATTGACCGGGGCAAGAAAATCGCGCTTCGGATCATTGCCAGCGAGGACCGGTTTGCCTACGCGACACCGAAATGGGTCAAGGAGGCGGGCGCGAAAGGCATCTACTATCACTCCGGTCAGAAGTACAGCTCCGAGGTCGAACTGTGGGACCCGGTATTTGATGACCCCGTGTTCTTGGAGAAGTTAGGCAATTTCCTCGCCGCCCTGGCCAAACGTTACAACGGGAACCCGCATGTTGCTTTCATCGATATCGGATCGTTTGGCCTTTGGGGTGAGGGGCACACGGGCTATTCCTCGAAGTTGAACCAGGAACAGACCGACAAGGCGGTGAAGCTTCACATTGATTTGCACAAGAAGTATTTCCCCGACACCTTGCTGGCCATCAGCGACGATGTGGCGGGTCCCAGCCGGCCGGGTACGCATTTCCCGATCACCGATTATGCTTTTTCGAGGGGCGTGACCTTGCGCGACGACAGCATCATGGTGCAGAAGGCGCCGAGGCAGTGGTATCACGCAGGGATGGCGCAGCAGTTCTGGCCGACGTTGCCGGTCATCGTGGAACATGGCCATTACGATTGGTTGGTTCTTCATGGAACGTGGGATCCCGAATTGCTGGTCAGGTCGGTCGAGGAATACCACGCCAGTTACCTGTCCCTCCATGGCTGGCCGGAAACGTATTTGAAGGAGAACCGGCCTGCGATTGAGAGGATCAATCTCCGGCTGGGTTACAGGCTGGAGCTTCGCGAGGTCCGGATGCCGAAGACCGTCGATTTGGACCAGCCGTTTTCCATCGAAACGACATGGGCCAACGTGGGGGTCGCGCCCTGCCATGGTGGCGGCCATGTGACTTTCACATTGAAGACCCCGAAAGGCGACATTGCGTGGGTGCTGTGTGACCCGACGCTGGACGTCAAGTCGCTGGAGCCCGCAGAACCGGGAAAGGCGAAGGAAGTCAAACACACGACCTCGTGCCGGGTGGGAATCGTGACGCCGATTCCGACGATCAATGAAGGCGTCATTCTGCGGATGAAGGAGCGAAAAACGTACCCTCCATTTGGCGACAACGTGCCGACCCTGAAGCCTGGCACGTATGCAGTCTATGTGTCCGTTGGAAAAGCCGACGGGACGCCGGTCATCGCTCTGCCATTGGCCGGGGACGATGGACGACGGCGATACAAGGTGGGCGGGATTGAGGTCAAATGACGGGGGCAATCCGGTGTTTTGCCATGAACGTTGAACGCAAGAAGTGGTGAGGAATCTTGCGAGCCAGGGACCACTGGATCGAAGCGCTGATCGTCCACTATCAGGACAGGGTCAAGGACGGGCGTCTTCTTTCACGAACATGGCATCTCCCGGTTCCAGTCTCCGTTTGACCTGGCCAAAGGTGAATTCCACGGGCGTGCTGCCCACACAGGCGAAGATCGTTCCGGTGCGGCCGTCGGCGAGTCTCCACGTGGCATGCAACACCGATGGCACGGAAAGCGTGCGCCGGGTTTTGCCGTCCTTTTCGGTGAGGGTCATCTCCATCGGCGGCACGTCCAATCCGGGGGAGGCGATGCGGCGTCCGAAGTTGAGGAATTCGCCGGCCGGGCCGCGCCACAGGTCCAAGTGCGCCCGCAACAACCGGAGTTGCGGCGGGTCCACCTTCTCCGGCTCGCACCATCGCCCCCAGATCGCCACCGCCGGCATCTTGCCGCAGACGAGGTTCATGCCGATCTGATAGAGCGCCAGGCGGTTGGGCCTGTCCGAGACATAGCAGCCTTCGCTGCCGTAGCCGGCCATGTACTCGTGATAGACGTGCGTGAACAGCGGCACCCCCAGCACGCCTGCGCCTGACCGCGGCCAGCGTCCCTGGTGCAGGTCGCGGGCGTGATAGGTGTCGAGCACCGGCAGATAAAACTCGCCCGGCTCTTCGATGGAAAACGCGAAGTTCGGATCGCGCGCCTTGCCCGCCTTGCGAATGTCGTCGAACAGGCGGTACAACGCCGTGCTGCACCAGGTGCCGCCTCCCGGCGGATGGTGGTGCTGCGGGTGATAGCAGTCCTTCATCCCGCCCCCGACGATCTGGTCCACCTGTACGCAGTCAATTCCGAGTTGCTGGCAGTGCTGCGACGTGCCTGCCAGGATTTCCCGCGCCAATGCCGTGCTCGCGCAGATCGTGGCCGTCTGGCCCACGCCGTGGGTCGGCGAACCGCTGATGAAGGCTTCGCCCTTGGCGGCGCTGATCGCCGACGCACGACCGCGGCGGTTGAATTCGGCTTCCTGATCCACCACCACCCGCGGTCGGTCGGGCCCGGTGAGGTCCTTGTGCAACGTCCAATGCAACCCCGACAGATAAACCATCGTCCGGTGCCCGCGTGCGTGGAGGTCGAGCGTCACCGCGGCAAACTCGTTCTCGCCACCGAACGGCGGGAAATAGTCGGGCGTGACCCACGAGTCGAGTTTTTCCCAGGACATGATCAGGGTTGTGATGGGCGCGCCCACCATTTTTCGCCAGCGCTCGGTCTGATCAACCACCAGCGGCAGACGATTGCCCTCGTTTCCGTCCTGCATCTGTCCGCGCAGCGAGTACGTGAAGACCAGGGTGGGCTCGATGATCCACTTCGGGATGTCGCCGGAGGCCACGCGTTGGGCCATCGTCTGTTTGCACCACGGTTGCTGCACCGCCCACTCCCGGTACAGATTCGCCGCGGCCTCCCAGGTGATCTCCTTCAATCCCGGCGCAGGCCGCAGACCGGCCAGCACCGTGTCGTATTCCAGTTCCCATTGGCTCGTGGGCGCCTGCGACAGGACATGGGCGATGCTCATCTCAAGCCCCTTGCCGACCCGCCGCGTGGAAAACGTCTTCGTGTGCGCTTCACGGTCGCGCGCGGCCAGATACAATCCCGCCGCGGGGTCGAACGCGGCCATCATTTGCAGTGAACCCATGCCCGGGTAATGGACCTGCCGGTCGGGCCGGTTGACGACCGGATTGTGCAACAGCGACCCGTCGCATTCCGGCCACAATACACGGTCCTTCTCGCCGTTGTCGGCGAAGGGCAGCCGCAACGTCACCACTGGGAAGCGGACCTCCGCGATGCGGAGGGGAGACGTTGACCGGACGGCGATGCGGCCCACCAAATGCGGAGAGTCCTTCTCCAGCCGGAACGTGCAGGTGACCGTGAAATGGACGGGCTTGTCATGGGTGCCCTCGAGGATCACCGTTTCGTGGTCCTTGTGCACACGGATGGCTGCTGCTGTGGTGGATGTGACCGGCGTCTTTTCGTCGACGGGGAGGATCGAATAGGCCGGTGTCACCACGGCCGGATCGAGCCATTCGCGTCCGGTCGTGACATCCTTGAGTGAAGTCAGTGTGCCCCGGGTGGCATCCCACTCGGTACGTAACGTCATATTTTCCAGCGACACGGTTGGTCCGGCGATGGCGGTTGCGGTGAGGGTGAAGAGCGACAACAGGCAGACAGTGGGTTTCATGGCGGTCATGGAGTGTACCTCGTCGAAGCTTGATGACAAGACGGTTCACGACCGTGCATCCGTTCCCCGGGAGAACGGATGCAGTGACGGCCTGTATTAACAGCGTCGGACATTGGGGAACGGCGGCGATATGACGGAGCAGGGCGGGACCGTGGTTTTTCACAAACGCCGGCGCACTTTCATCTCGCGTTTGATGCCAAGTCGGGTAGATTTGCCAGCCACCGGAGTTTGGCCGGTATTGTTGTGAGTTTTGCGCGCCTGTAGCTCAGAGGACCAGAGCAGGAGTTTCCTAAACTCTTGGTCGGGAGTTCGACTCTCCCCAGGCGCGCCATTTTTTTATCGAGGAACAGCCTCGTCGCACGGCGAGCCGGTCAACCGGCCAGGATTTCCCGCATGAACGGATTGCCCGCGCGCTCGCGGCCGACGGTGGTTGTCGGGCCATGGCCGCACAACAGCCGCGTGTCGTCGGGCAACGTGAGAATGTTCTCGCGGATGGATTTGGCCAGCGCCTCCCACGAACCGCCGGGAAAATCGGAACGTCCGACAGACCCAGCGAAAATCAGGTCGCCACACAAACAGACCTTTTCCTTCGGTTCGTACAGCACGATGAGGCCGGGGGTGTGGCCGGGACAGTGCGCCACGCGGAACGTCAGCGCGCCCACGGTGAGCGTTTCGCCATGGGCGAGGTTCCGGTCGGCGGAGATCGGCGCGCACTCGTCCATCATGCCATAGACCCGCATCTGGTCCGGTTCGCGCAACAGGGTCTCATCGTCGGCGTGGCACAACAGCGCCGCGCCGGTGAGCCGTTTCAGTTCCGCATTGTCCGCCATGTGGTCCCAATGACCGTGGGTGTTGACAATGTAACGGACCGTCAGCTTGTCCTTCCGCACGGCGTCCGCGAGGACCTTCGCGCTGTCGGGCGGCGCATCCACCACCATCGCCTCGCCGCTTGCCTCATCGGCAACAAGATAGGTGTGAGTCCCAAACGGTCCGCAGGTAAACGTATGGATTTTCATCGCGGCCAAAGCTTGTAAGGAGAAGCGAGCCGTTTGGCAAGAACGGTTCGCGTCGTTTGAGCCGGGCCGGGGCCGCCTTCGCGACGGGCGCCGGCGGTTCTCAGAGCGCGTATTGCGGGATCTTCAGCTTCTCGCCGTCCTTCACGGCGGAGAGGTGGGCGTAATAACCGGGTACGGTCATGTTCAGCGCGTCGATCACATCCACCGCGGGTTTCCGGCCCCGCAGGATGGCGTCAATGAAATCGTTTGCCAGATAACCGTGCGAACCGCCGTGCCCGCCCGCGGCCACGCCGGGCGGGAGGGCGGGTTTCTTCGTTTGCGCGCCCTTCGCCATGGCGTCCTGGAACCGTTTCTTCCCCTCGGCATCTCCGACGAATCCGGCGGCCTGTCCGTTGTGCCAGCTGTAGCCGGCATACTCGCCGCGCAACCGGCCGGCTTCCAGATACTCGCCCTGCGAGCCGCAGATGATGATGCGACAGATGCCGCCCTCGCGGGTCCGGAACAGGCCGACCTCCGAGTTGAAAATGTTGCCGATGCCGTTGGGGTGGCGATGGTCCTTGTCGAACGCCGCCGTCCCCTGGCAACTGACGTCCACCAGACTGCCGTGCGTCACTCCGATGTAGTAGGCCGTGGCGTGGGTCGGGTACCACATCGGCGAACCGTTCTTGCGCCAGTCCTTGTACGAAGCGAGCGAAGGCGATCCCAGCGAGTGCGGATGGCAGTATTCCCCCTCGGAGTAGATGATGCGGCCGAAGACGTTTGCGGCGTAAAGCCTCTCCATCGCATAGAGATCGTCATGGAAGACGGAGGTCTCGAACATCGCATACACGAGGCCGCGGTGTTTCCGGACGCACGCCAGCAACCGTTCGGCGTCCTCGATGTCGCCGCGGAACGCGGGCACCGCCGTGCAGACGTGCTTGCCGTGGTTGAGGACCTCGATACAATGCCGGGCGTGCGATGGCGCATCCGTGGCGACGAAGATGGCCTCGATCCTGTCGTCCTTCACCATTTCCTCCAGCGAGGGATAGGTCTTCTCGCACCGGACGTGCTTGGCCAGCGCCGCGCAACGGTCGGGAATCAGATCGCTCACCGCCACGATCTCGACGTTGGGATGATTCTGGAACTCGAATTGCGCTGAGAACTTGCAGAGGCCGTAGCCCACGAGCCCGACCCGGATTTTGCGGTCGCTGAATGGCTTCCATACCTTCGTCGGGTCATAATCTGTGCGCGTCTGGTCGAAGCCGGGAATGACATCCGCGCCGCGGGCGCGGTTGGTTATGGATGGCGCCGCCATCGCGGCGGCCGCGGTTCCCAGGAAGGAACGACGGGTGAGTTTCGTGGGCATGATCAGGTCCTCCGGTGTTCGGGTGTTGCGTGGGTTTGTCGGATCGTTTGGGTGATGTCGCGTCGCAGCCCTCGCACGGGGCTTCCCGTCACGCCTTGGGCTGCCGGGCCTGGCCGTATTGGTCCGCCAGGCACATGGCGTTGAGGACCTTGGACGGCGTGATCGTCCCGGCTTCGTGATGAATGCCCTCGGCGGGCGCGCAAGCCTTTTCGGCCGCCTTCAGCAGCCGGGCCTTGTCGGGCTGCCGGATGCCGATCTGCGCGAACGTGGTCGGCAGGCCGACCTGCTCGCAGAACCCGTACACCTCGGTGATTTCCTGCGGCGCGGCATCGGCGAGGAAGAGGCCGGACAACGTGCCGAAGGCCACCTTCTCGCCGTGGTAGAACGCGTGCGTCTCCTCGATTGCCGTCAGGCCGTTGTGAATGGAGTGGGCCGCGGCGAGGCCCGAGCTTTCAAAACCGAGCCCGCTCAACAGCGTGTTCGCCTCGATGATGTGCTCCAGCGCCGGGGTGACCAGATGCTGGTCGCAGGCGATCTTCGCCGCGGGGCCGTGGGCGAGCAGCGTGTCGTAGCAGAGCCGCGCGAGCCGGACGGCGGCCAGCGTGGCGAGGCCGCCGCACTCGTTGCGGGACTGCGTCCGTTCGCAGGAGCGGACATCGCACCACGTCGAGAGCGCCTCGCCCATGCCGGACACCAGGAAGCGGGTGGGGGCGTGGGCGATGATGCGGGTGTCCACCAGCACCACCTGCGGGTTCATCTTCTGGTAGTGGACCTTCTCGAACACACCGTCGTCGGAGTAGATGACGGCGCAACCGCTGCACGGCGCATCGGTCGAGGCGATGGTCGGGACGACGATGACCGGGATGTTCGTCCGGTCCGCGACGATCTTGGCCGTGTCAATCGTCTTGCCGCCGCCCATGCCGACGAGCACGTCCACCTTGTCGCGCGTGACCTGTTTCACGAGGCGGACGATTTCCTTCTCGCAGCATTCGCCGTTGAAACGCTCAGCCGGGATGCGGGCGCCTTTCCATGCCTTCGCGTACTGGGGCAGGAGAGTCTCGATGCCGGTTCGCGACGAGAGGATCAATCCCTTCCGGCCGAGCAGCGAGACCAGGGACGGCAGCTCATTCAGCGCGCCTTCGCCCTGGATGTACTTGCCGGGAAACACGGATTTTTGAAATAGCATGGATGACTCCTATCGATTGTCTGAACCAGAGTGTTCCCGCCCATGGCGGGAGTCAACCGCTTTTGCCTCGCTCGTTGTCATCATCACCCGTTGCGCATCATGGGAAGCCTGTCCGCACCTGGAGCCGCCGATGCGTCAGGCAGGATCATCGGATCGTGACGTTCCGCGTGTGTTTGCCGAGATGGAACCGGGCTTCCTTGAGGTCCGTGATCCGCCGGTCGTTGAGGAAGAAGCCCTCCACGGTGATGTCGGAGACGGCATGTTCCTCGTCGTAGCCGAAAAGGGAGGAGGGCGGCATGCGGTCCGCATGGAGGCGGATGTTGCGCAGCTTGATGTCATGGACATAACCGCGGCGTTCGAGCCCGCCCGAGTACTCCGCGTGCTTGACGATATTGAGGCAGACGGCCAGGGGCATGTAGGGGCTTTTCGGGTCGGCCACAAACGGGGTTTCGTCGTTCTTCTGGATGGCCGGGCGCTGGATGACGGAATCGTATTCGATGCGGATGTCCTCGAACAGCACGTCGTGCACCCGGCCGTAATCCACGTTCATGATGTCGATGGCGGGGCCGGTGACGTGGATGACATCGCAGTTGCGGAAGACGATGTTGCGCAGATGTTCGGCGCGCGTTTCGGCGCCGATCTCGAGCGCCTTTCCCCAGTCGTTCCAGAGGACGCAGTTTTCAAAAAGAAGATCCTCGCAGGTGTCGTATTGATAACCGGTGTGGCCCTTCGCGCAGAGCGAATCATCGTACGTGCGCGCGAAGCAGCCGGTGACGCGCGCGTGGAGACAGTTGTGCAGGTCGATGCCGTCGGTGTTGTAACGCCAGCAGCCGATGATCTTGCAGTTGTGGATCGCGATCTGGCTGCAGCCGAAACAGGCGATGTTGTAGCACAACGAGTCGCGGATGGTGATGCCCTCGATCTCGATGCCGGTGGAGTTGACGAGATGGATTGTGTGCTTGCGACGGCAGTTGTGGACATCCACGGAGCCGTCCCCGAGCTTGTCCACCGGGCGGAGGATTTCCTCGACGTTCTCGCTGTTGTCGAGGATGCCGCGGCCGAGAATCCGCACGCGATGGACGCCGGTCCCGTGGATGCAGCCGTACACGACGGCTCCCTCATCCAGATAGACCGTCTCGTCGTCCTTCAGTTGCAGGACACCGACGTGATGGACGCCCGCGCCGAAATAGCGGACCCCTTTTGCGTCGGGCGCGACGCGGTAGTTCATGGGCGGGTCCAGGAACAGATGCAGCGCGTGGTGGGTGCCGTCCAACTCCACCGAGTAGCCGCCCGCATGGGGAAGGGTGAACATGATGACGCCGTCCTTCACCGCCGGCGTGACTTTGGCCGACAGGGGCCGGACGGTGCAGGTCGAAAAGGCGCGGGCGGGCGTGTATCGGAAGGTGACGGGCCCTTCCGCCGCGAGCCGCGCAAAATAGGCGACCTCGCGCTGGTCGGTTGTGCGCTGATGACCCGGCCAGCGCCTGTTATAGGGATAAGCCGAGACCTGGCACAACGACACCGGCAGCGGCAGCCCGTCCGCCGTGATGGAGAGGGGAGCCGCAGGCTCGCCTGTGGGGAGCGGGTAGATCCTGACAGACTTCGCACCCGGGTTTGCCGACGGGAGACTTGATTCCGTGGCTGCTTGAGTCTGGAGAGAACAACAGGCGGCGACCAGACACCATGCCGCAACCTTGTTCGCGGCCCACCTCCGGGTGATCCGTTCTCCCGGCGCGGCAGGCGATGGGCCTTCACCTCGTTGCTTGGAATTGGAGTCGTTGTTCATTCAGATTTTTCCTTCATCGTTCTTCAATTCTGGCGACATGTCGTACATCCCGTTCGGGCGCAGTCATCCTGGTTTGTTTGCCAGTCCGGGGCCAGGCGGCAGACTGCATGGCTCCGGACGTTGCCTACCGGCGTTGCACATACAGGCGATACTTGACACCACCGTCGGGATTCTTGGCGAATACTCCGTCATTATCGTTGATGCGCAGGACGGCCTTCGGCATGTCATGCCGCGTGACGAAGAAATAGGGGTCTGTCTTGGTGTTTGGTGGCACGACCGCTTCCACGTGTTGCTTGCCACTGTGGAGGACCTCGGCGATGGCCAGCCGGGAGCGGTCGCCGCCTTCGGCCGTGGGGTCATCCGGACAATCCGTCGGGATGTTGCCCCATCCCTTCCACTTGCCTTGCACGTACTGCAGGTAGATGACGGAGCCCGCCGGCAGGTTGCCCAGCATGTAGCCTTGATCGCTTCTGGAGGTGATGGCAACGACCTCACCCTTGGCGATCATCTGCCGCGCCAGGTTCTTGTCGGGCGGTTGCCACAGTTTCAACGTCGGGGGCTTGCCCGGTTCCTGAGCCGGGACGGCGGCCGTGGCAAGGCAGAATATTGCCAACGAGATTCCAATTGATCGCATGGCAGTGTTCCTTCCTATCCCTTCTTCGCCAGCTCGGCGCTGTGGGCCTGGATTTTGCGGAGGGCGGTGAGGATGTCGTCCATGGCGCTGCGGCCGGCCATGAGCAGGCTGTGGGAGAAGCAGACCACCGTCTCGCAAGCCTGTTGGGTGCCTTTCAGGTCGTCGAAACTTGCCCGGTACGCCTTGAGCCGGTCGGCGCTCCAGAGGCGCTTGTAGCCGGGGGAGTTGATTGCCTCGTCAAGGATGCCGTCCTTGTACTGCTCGCCGTAACCGGCGCCGCAGGGGATGCCTTCCGCGCCCATCGCGCGGATGAACCTGGCGCGCGGCAGCCCGTTGAACGGCTTCGGGTCGTACAGGAACGGGAACAGGTAATACGTCCCCCAACTGTTCTCCGGCAGGCGCGCCGGGGCGATGCCGGGAATTTTGGCGAGGCCGGCGTTGAGGTAGCTGGAGTTGTCGTGACGAATCTGCGTCTCCTTCTGCAGGCAATCGAACCGTTGCAGGAGCATGGCGGCCTGGAAATGCTGCATCCGGTAGTTGGTGCCGCGGGTGAAAGAACCGTGGCCCTTGAACGAGCCGACCGCGCGCCCGCAATTGTGGAACGAGTGGCAGCGGTCGAGCAGGTCGTCGCTCATGCCCACGACCGCGCCGCCCTCGCCGGCGGGCATGTGCTTGGAGTTCTGGAAACTGAAGCAGCCGAGGTCGCCCAGTGTGCCGCATTTGCGGCCTTTGTACTCCGCCATGTTCGCCTGGCAGGCGTCCTCCACCACGGCGAGCTTGTGTTTCTTCGCGATGGCGTTGATCGGGTCCATGTCGCACGGCATGCCGTAGATGTGGACGGGGAGGATGGCCTTGGTGCGCTCGGTGATGCGGCTCTCGATGCTCTTGGGACACATCGTGAGCGTGGCCGGGTCGGTGTCGGCAAAGACCGGCAGGGCTTTCTGGGCCAAGATCACGTTATAGGCGGCGTTGAAGGTGAAGGGCGAGACGATGACCTCGTCGCCCGCGTCCACGCCCACGACATGGAGGCTGGTCAGGAGCGCGGTCGTGCCGCTGGACGTGGCAAGGGCGCGTTTGACGCCGAGAAGTCTGGCCCACGCGGCCTCGAACTCCGGCACCTGGCCGCCGCCGCCTGCGCGGCACCATTTGCCGCTGCGCAACACGTCGAGGACCTGCGCCTCCCATTCCTGACGCCACTCCGGCCACTTCGGCCAGCCGCCGGTATGTGCGGGTTTGCCGCCGAGGACGACGGGTTTGTCCACCTCCGCGGCGAAGACGTCTGGCCCGCTGCGCCCACCGAGCCAGGTGATCGCGGCCGAGCCGGCCGCGGCGGTTTGGATGAAATGTCGGCGGGTGAGGTGGGGTTTCATGGGAGGGGATTCCTGGTCTTGTTATGACTGAAAAACTTCGGAATAAGCGACGAGGTTAGTGTCGGGAAGGACTTCCGCGATCATAGAGGTCTTCGCGCTTCCACGTGACAGGTCCGACAACGGCTGTGGATCGCTTGCTGAGATCGAGCAAGTCGCGAACAGCCTCGCGATGGACTTCGCTCAAACCGTTCGGCGTCGAGGCGCGCAACTTTCTGGCCAGACCGGCCAGAAAGTCCGCCACGAGCCGGTCCAGTGTCGTGCGCTGCTGCACAGCGACCGTTTGGGCGGCCTTCAAGTCATTCTCGTCCACCGCTACCTTGAGCGTGGTCATAACAATGACTATAGCCGGGACGGCTCGATGCTTCAACGCACGGCCATTCACCCCTTCTTCGCCAGTTCCGCGCTGTGGGCCTGGATTTTGCGGAGGGCGGTGAGGATATCGTCCATGGCGCGGCGGTCGGAGAGGAGCATGTTCTGGCCGATGGCGACGGTGGTGGCGCAGACCTGGGCGTTGCCCTTGAGGTCCTTGAAGCTCTCGCGATAGGCCTTGAGCCGGTCGGCGCTCCAGAGGCGCTTGTAGCCGGGGGAGGCGATCGTCTCGTCGAAGATGCCGTCGTTGTACTGCTCGGTGTAGCCGCCGCTGCAGGAGATGCCTTCGGCGCCCAGGGCCTGGATGAACCTGGCGCGGGGGAGGCCGTTGAAGGCCGCCGCATCGTACCGCCACGGATAGAGATGCCACACGGCGCGGCTGTTCTCCGGCAGGCGCACGGGCGTGAGGCCGGGGATTTTGGCGAGGTTGGCGCCGAGGTAGTCGGCGTTGGCGCGGCGGATTTCGGTCTCCTTCACCAGCTTGTCGAACTGCTGCAGGAGCATGACGGCCTGGAAATGCTGCATGCGGAAGTTGCCGCCGCGGGCGAAAAGCCCATGGCCTTTGAACGTGCCGACGGCGCGGCCGCAGTTGTGATACGAGTGGCAACGGTCGAGCAGTTCATCGCTCATGCCGGTGACGGCGCCGCCGCCGGAGTTTTGGCCGGAGAATCGCTGACTTTCCATGCCAGCCGCTTGCGGTTTCGCAGTGTTTGTGCTCCAATAATTGTGAAACCGCAAGCGGAAACAACGTATGGTCATCGCGCACCATTTGATTTGGACCG
>CAZAAF010000018.1:0-19258 GCA_964482575.1 uncultured Verrucomicrobiota bacterium
ACGGTTCCACGGACGGCACAAATCACGTCACCACAATACGTTCGCCAGCCAGTTGTTGAATCTCCTGCGGAGGGCGATCCCCCACGATGAAAAGTCTCGCATCGGTCAACCGGCAGGCAATCCCCGGCCACACCTCGCGGGCGAAATACAGCATCGCGTCCACGTTGGGATGATGCTGAAAACCGCCGACGAACAAGAGATCGCGCCGTTGGTCGAACGACACCGGTTGAGCCGGGACCGGATGCACATTGGGCAATACGCCAATGTTCGCCGCGGGCAGGGCCGCTTTCAGCACGGCGGCATCTGCATCGGTCACGACCAGCACCTGATCGGCTTTCCCATACACGGCCAGTTCACGCCGGCGCGTCTCCCCGGCCTGCGCCGCCATTTTGGAGTCCTTTTCCAGTTCGGCCCGCCGTTCCTCGCGCAAGAAGTGAATATCCACCGAATCCACCACGATCTTCGTCGCGGGGGAAAAGACACGGATTTCTTCCGCGTATTGTTCGGCCACTTCGTAGAAATAGATATAGGCGACATCGAACCGCCTCTCGGCCAGCAACCGCTTCAGGTCCACACGCGGTGCCTGGACCTTGATGCCCCAGCGCGCCTCGATCTTCTCGGGATCGCAGGAAATAACCTCCACGCCCAGCGCCTGGAGATCCCGGATGTAAGGCTTGGGATCCAGTCCGCCGGCGGCAGCGCGTGCGAGAAACGTCACCTGATGACCGGCTTCGCGCAGCAGTTTGACGAGCTGGAACAACCGGAAGGCCCCGGATGCGCGATCGTGGGCCGGCAATTCCGGCGCAATAACCAGAACCCGATGGCCGTTGTCAGCGATTGCCAGCACCGGCTCGTTGACCGCGTCGAGAACGCCTTTGTTCTTCCAATATTCAAACGACAAAAACAGAAGCTGGTGGAGCAGCTCGATCGATTCCTTTTTCGCGACCGACGACTTTTCCGGTAGCGTCCAACCGGCCTTCAACAGCGACGCGATGAGCGGCTGCTGCGCCTGGATAACCTGTTCGGTTCGCGCCACGACTTCGCCCGCGTGCGACGTGTCGGCATATGCCTTCACCTGCGGGTCGTGGGGGTACATCTGCTGAAAAACGCGCAAGGAACGGCCCTGCCGATAACAACGCCGGCAGAAGGCCTCGTAGGTGACGCTGTTGGCGACAAAGTTCCGCGCCGCCGGATGCCACCAGACACGCAGGCCATGCCTGCGCATGCGCACCTCAGCCTCCGTGTCCTCGTAACCAAACCGGAATCGTGCATCAAAGCCGCCGGCCCTCCGGATGAGTTCCTTCTTGTAAGACGAGCAACCACCCCAGAGGTACCCGAACGGCAGCGACTGGCCGGGCTTCAATCCTTTCAGGCACCAGAGCCGGGGATCCACCTCGGTGATGTAATGCATCACCGGTGTGACCTCAAGACCGGGCAACCATTCCAAGTTGGCCAACATCGCGTCCTCCACGTCAGGATGCGCACGGTGGAAATTCAGGTGTTCCTGCAGACAATCCGCATGCGGCACATCATCGTCGTCATAGGGAACCAGAATGGTTCCCCGCGCCAGGGCGATCCCGGTGTTCCGGGCCGCCGCCAAACCGCTGTTGGCCTGATAATGATAGGTCATACGGAGCCGGCCGGTGAATTTCCGCACGATGGCCTCGACGGATGTCTCCGAACCGTCGTCCACAACCACAATTTCGAACTGCGACGGCAGGATCGACTGGCCGACAAACCCCGTGAGACACCGCTCCAACAAATCCGGGCGGTTGTACGTGGTAATGATGACCGTCAGCAGGGGTTCTCCGGCCGCCGGGGGTGGAGTCGGGATCGCGGGAGCCGCCAGCGCCGTTGGGGACATGAAGAGAGCGTCCAGGTTCTCCTTCGCCAGCGCGTTGTCCGGCGACAACTGCAGCGCGCGTTGGAAAGCCGTACGGGCGTGGTCGGAATCCCGAAGCTTCGCGAGGCAGGTGCCCAGGGCGACCCACAACTCCACGTCCTCCGGCATCTCACCCGTCAGCGCCACCAACTCCTTGGCGGCATCCAGGTAACGCCCGGCTTGGATATTCACTTTGACGAGAAAACGCCGCGCATCGTGGTTTCCGGGATCCAGTTCCAAAACACGGCCCAACGCCTTTTCAAACCCGTCAATGTCATCGGCTTGGATCGCGGTGACGGCTTTCTTCATCAACAACGGGATGTCATCAGGCGCAACGGCCAGCGCGCGGTCGAACGCGGCATTGGCCTGCCGCATTTCGCCTGTTTGGAACAGCATGCTGCCGAGCGCCTGCTGAATCGCCGCCGAACGCGGAGCCCGCGCCGCCGCCTCGGACATGGCGGCGCAAGCATCCGTGAGGTTGCCGCGGTCAAAGGCCTCTTGCGCCTTCGCCAAAAAGGGTTCAGCGTCGGCATCCGCCACCGGGGACGGCTGAGGTGACGCGCCCCCAGGGACGGGGGCAAGATGGGCCGTAAAGGAATAGACTGCCTGCCGTTGCCTCAGGCGCTGAATCAACTCGCTCTTTTCATTCAACAGGAACACCGGAGCATTCCGCAGCGCGGCCGCGGCGGGGTTTTTCTCCAACTGCACGAGTTGGACGAGTTCCCGGACCTGGCGGCTGGCCCGGGTTTGCAGATGAGCCACCAGTCTTGACACGGAGTCCCGATCCCCGCACCGGGCAAAGGCAACCATGAGATTGGCGGCGATCCCGGGATCGGGCTGCCTCTCAAAGGCCGCCGTCAGAAACTGCACGGCAAGTTCGGGGGGCGCGGCGTGCGAACGCAACAACCGCGTCCCAAAATCAAACGCCGCGTGCGTCGTCGCCAGTTCCGGGTTCGCGCAGTCGCGAATGAACGGATAAAGCTCCTGCAAATCCACCTGGCCCCCGCGCCGTTCCAGCGCGCGTTCGATGACGCGGCGCGAGGCAGCGGCCACCCGCTCGGGAATCCGCGCCGTCATCGAATCCTCATGCAGGCGGTAGTAGTAAATCAATTCAGGCACCAGGACGGCTGAATACCGTTCCGCGATGCGCAGCCACATGTCCCAGTCCTCGGCTCCGTCCAACTCGGGTTCATAGGAGCCTACGGTTTCGAGACATTGACGGCGGTAGAGAAACGCGGCCACGCCTGGATTGAGCGAGAGGAAGGCCGGCAGGCTCAAATCTATCACTCGGTGTGGTCCGCGAATCCGGCTGGCGGCATCCACAAATGCAAACGTGCCGACGGCCATGCCCGCATCCGGATGGGCATCGAGCGCCGCCACCAGGGCTTCAAGAAAGACAGGCGCGCAGTAGTTGTCGGCCGACGTCCAGGCAAGCAACCCCCCCCGGGCGGCCGCAAATCCGTTGTTCAACGCCCGCGGCAAACGCTGGTTTTCCTGGTTCACCACCCGCACACGTGTGTCGGTGATCGTGGCGAGGTAATCCCGCGTGTGGTCGGTTGAACCGTCGTTGACGATGATCAGTTCGAAGTCGGCGAAAGTTTGCGCGAGCACGCTGCCAACAGCCTGCGGCAGGAACTGCGCGTGGTTATAGGTCGGGAGGACGACGGAAACGCGGGGTGTTTTCATGGAAGTCGTCACAAAGAGGCAGTAGACGTGTTGTCGCCGATCACCAGACATTCAAACGAGTCCTCCCACAGGAAGATGGTTTCGAGGACCGGCGAATGGCTTTGCCACATCTCGCGCAACCGATGGCCGAGTCGGAGGAACTGCGCGCTCTCCGGCGTGCGGTACCATCCGCCATCGTTGAGCAACACATCGAAGGGATTAGTGTTCGGCCCGGCAAACCAGCCGCGGTCCCGGTCAAACTCCGGGTGTTCCCCGAACGGCCGGTCCTCCTCGGCACGCTTGGTGAGGAAGATCAACTTGCCGGCGCGTTCCGTGACCAGCCAGCGATGGTAGGCACGGCCGAAGGCGAGTTCGGCAAACGGCGACGGCGTGATGATTGCACCGGCTTTGGCAATGCGCACCATCTCCTTGCAGGCGGTCATGGGATCGAGGAGATGCTCAAAGACGTGGTGGCTATAGGCGAAATTGAACTCCTTGTCTTTGAACGGCAAGGGACCGTCAATGCGGGCATTCACAAACCGGATGCCGCGGCGGGCCAACGCCTCCACATCAATGGTGGCGCCGTGTCCATAGGACCGTTCCTCGGGGGCGACATGCAAGTCCACGGCCGCCGTCGCTCCTGCAATCGGGTTGGCGCCACAGCCAAGGTCCACAATGGTTTGGCTGGTGCGAAGGCGGGTCTGCAACTGCTCAAAGAGCGGATGCGGGCGGACCATTTCCGGGAGTGCCACCGCCAAGGGTGGTTGCGGGACCGGCGGCACCGGCGTCGATGACGCCGCGGTTTTCCGGGAACAAAGCTCCTTGTAGAGTTCGGCTTCCATCTCGTCCACCCGGCGACGGTCGAACGACTGCACGGAATCGAGCGCCAACGACGAAAGCCGCCGTCGCACGCTATCGTCGGTGCAAGCGAGCTTGATGGCGGCCGCCAGGGCGGCGGGATCCTCGTAGTCCGGCACAAGCAGTCCGTTCTCGTTGTGGCGAATGTATTCGTTGATGGGCGCGATGTCCGACGCCACCACCACCGCCTCGCAGGCGAGCGCCTCGATGAAGACGATGCCAAATCCTTCGTGCCGGCTGGGCGTGCAGAAGCAGTCGCAAAAACTGTAAAACTCCGGCAACTCTCCGCTCGGAACCGTCTCGACAAAATGGCAGCGCGCGCGAACCCCCAACTCCGTCGCAATCGCTTCGTAGGGCCGGTCGTCACCCCGACCGACGGCGATGATGGAATACTCCTCGCCCAGCAGGGGTAACGCGCGAATCAGGGTGTCGAGATTCTTCTGTTCGGCCCTGCGGCCCACGTGGAGGATCCGTTTCTTCCCTGGAAACCGCTTTTCGAAAGCCTGCCGTCGGACCGGATCGGAAACCCAGTGAAAAACATCGAAGTCCACCCGGTTCGGCAGGTCGCTGATCCGGTTTTCCGGCAGGCCCTTCTGACGCACCAGATGATGCACCGCACTGCTGACCGTGACCACTTTGTCCGCCTCGCGCAAGGAATCGTGCGCCCAGTCGGTCCTGGCGTCATGAACCGAAACGACCACCGGAACTCCAGGCACTTTTTGCGAGGTGGCGAAGTCGCACGCCCAATAACCGCCGTAGGCGCGGACCACGTCAATCTTCAGTTCGCGGATGCGGGCAGCGAGTTCACCCTCTTTCGTCGGGATGATCTGCATGCCGTGAGCAAATCGCGCGGTGGCTTCCTTGGGGGACAGGCAATAGACCTCATCGAAGCAACCGGCCGGATTGTAATAGTCTTTCAGCCAGCTTCCGTACCCGGCCTTCTCGTAGTCGGACAACGGGTCGCTGGGGATCACCGCCAACCGCTGAGGGGTGCGCACGCGTCCGACCGTGCCCAACAGATAGCCCTGGTCGAGTTGCTGCAACTGCCCGACCGGCAATTGTTTCATGAACTCACCCAGCGCCTGCCGCACCGGGGCCAGCCGCTCGTCATCCAGGAAGTTCAATGCATGCAACGGTCCAACGGTGAACTCGTGCACGTCCTGCAGGCCCGCCCGCGCAAAAAGCGGTGCGATCGAAAATTTCGGATCCTCATAACCATAGGCCCACCGCCCCCCCTGTTCCTGACTCCACTTGCCGAGCCGATACGCCATCGCCCGCGCATTCGGAACGAGCGAGAGCACCTGCTTGCGGGCCACACGCTTCGATTCCGTGAGGATGTGGATGATTTCGCCGTCGCTGAAGTGTTCCAGCACACCGCTGCTCCAGACATAATCGCCGGCAAGGTCGGGCAAAGGCAGAGGCTGGCGAAGGTCGGCGCGGACTGTGCGCGGCGCCTTCAAACCCAATTCGCGGAATACGGCCAGACCGAAGTCCAGACATGGCTGGCTGTAGTCAAGCAGCACCACGTCCCGGTCCTGAAGCGCCAGCCACGCGGACATCGCAGCCGTGCCGCTGCCCAGTTCCAGGACGGAGTCACCCGGATTGGTCAGGTCGAGGATGGGTTTCACCCATTCAGGAACCCCGCCTGCACGTACCGCGGCGGCGACCTGAGCGGGGATCGCCCCCGCGGTGATGGCTTCGTGCCACTCCTGTGAATCCAAGGCCTCGGGGTTGGAGGAAGGCGCAGACGATGTTGCTGCGGCAACGGTCTTCCGCCCATGCCATGCGACAAACAGCCCGTCCGCCGGACGTTTTTCGTAGGTGATAAACTTCCATTCCGCCATTCCACACACCTCGCGCATCTGCACGGCAAGCGGTTCGGGTTTGAACCATTTCTCCCATGCGGGCGTTTCAAAGGCACCCCAACGATCGGCGTTCTTGTCTATCACAACCAGATGGCCGCCGAGTTTGAGCAACCGGTTCATTTCCCGGAGGGCCGCCTGTTCACACTGGGCATGTTCGAGCGCCTCGACGCAGTACAGCACATCGAACGACTCGTCCGGCCACGGAAGATCCAGCATGCTGCCCAACCGCGTCGGGATCCCGGCAGGCACCGCCTTCAGCAGTTCCGCGGAAATGTCCACGCCGCTGATGCTGGCGCGAGGGAACCGCCGTTTGAGCGAGGCGGCAAAGCGGCCCTTGCCACACCCCACATCGAGGACGGCGCGGCCGTTCAAATCGCCGGCATACTCGGGGATGGCCAGCAAGCGGCCGTCGTCGTCGCCAATGGCGGTCGGAAAAACCGCGTGCTCCGCGTCGAAAAACTGTGTGATGCGTGTCTGACAGGCATCGAGATAAAACTTGGTGGCCCAGCTCAGTTCGACGGATGGGAAGTAATCCGCCCCGACACCGTAGCTGCCAAAGAAGCCGCCGGAGGGATTCATGCACTGTTCGGCGAACGCCAGGGCACGTTCGGCCCGTTCGCGCTCGCCCAGCTTGTACCAGACGCTGGCCGCCTGGATCTGACCGGGAGCGCACACCCATGGGACGTTGAAATACCCAGGCACCGCCCCATTGTCCTGCTGGTAACGAGCGAGATGGTCCATACCCTTGCGCGCGAGGTCGTGCTCACCCAGATCGAAGAGGGCTTCCTGGATGTAGCAGAACAAATGCGTCAACATGTGGGTCTGCTCGAAGGTCGTGAGATCCACATGGCGGATGTAATAATGCTGGCTCTGCTCGACGAAATCCAAATAGCGCCGGTCCTGAAGCAACTGGCCGGCGCGCTTCAGCGGCCAAAGCGCGTAGAGGTGAACGCCTTCGCCCACCGAGCCTCGCGCCCCCATGGACCACGCGTCGCCCTCCGGAACAAGCAACCGTCCGGTCACCGGATCGGCGGAACGCATCAACCAATCACAGGCGCGTCGGATCGGTTTTTCCAAATCCGGCCGTGTGGAAAGCAATTCCACCCATCCGCGGACAACCTGGCCGGTGTCAAAGGCGTAGGGAGCTTTGCCGTCCGGGTCGAGAAACGAACCATCCGCTTGTTGCAGGGAGCAGAGATGATTGGCGTACTGATTAGCCAGTTGCCGTTCGCCCAATAACAACAACGTGGGGATGTAATAGCCGGTTACCTCGGGATAGCAAACGCGCTGCCGGCTGTGAACAATGATCCCGCCGCTGGACAGCGTGTTGCACTTGATCCACTGGAGCGCCTGATCGGCGGAATCCAGTTGTCCCACGCCTGCGGCGTTTTCCGCCGGGTCCCGGCGACTGCAGGGTTGCTGCGACACGAGTGGCTTCATCCTTGATCCTTGGTCCATCCTTGTTGGGCCGCCGGTGTGGATCACCGGCGGTGCGTTGCTGGGGTTCGGCGTTCCTCCCTGCCAGAAGGGAGGAACGCCGTCCCGGAAGCCATCGGTTTTACTGGAGCAGTTTCAACACGGATTGCGGCATGGAGTTGGCTTGCGCGAGCATCGACGTGCCGGATTGCACCAGGATGTTGTAGCGCGCGTATTGCGTCGCTTCCTGGGCCACGTCCACGTCCTTAATCTGGGAACTGGCGGCCGTGAGATTCTGGCTGCTGATGGCCAACTGGTCGGAGGTATAGTTGAGCCTCGCCTGGGAAGCCCCGATGGAGGCGCGGTCATTGGCCAACTGGTTGATCGCGCCTTTGACGTACTCCAGCGCGGCCCCGGCCAACGTCACGGAGGAGATCGTGGAACCCGTGGCGTTGGTGTAAGCCGTCTGAGCGAGGTTGATACCGCTCATGGTGAACGTGCCACCCTCGGAGTCGATCGTAACCCCCAGATTGCTGGCGGAGAACAGGCTCACCCCATTGAAGTCCTTCGACGAGGTGTTGGTAACGTAAGCTCCCAGTTCCTGGAATTCCGCGTTGTAGAGGGTGCGGTCCGAGTCGGTCTTGGTGACGTCCTGGGCGAGCACTGCGAGTTCGCTCATGCGGTTGAGGGCGTCGGAAATCTTTTGGAGGTAACCGTCCTGGGTCTGGGTGAACGAGATCGCATTGGTGACATTGCCCTTGGCGGCATTCGTGCGGTTGACCTGCGCATCCAAGCGCGAGGAAACCGCTAATCCGGCGGGATCGTCGGAGGGATCGACGATCTTGGATCCGGAACTGAGCCGGGCGAGCGACTTGGAGAGCAAGGACGTACTGCTCGACAAGTTTCGAGCGGCGTTCTCGGCCTGTATGTTAGTGTTGATGACCATGGCTTCCTTTCCTATTGGTTTTACTTACGGGTTTCTGCTTTCTGGCTGGATCTTCGCGGGCGACGTTGTTAAGGCCGCCGGCTTCTTGCGGACTAATGTTGCGGAGGTTATCGCAAGCGGAACGGCGTCCTTGCGCCACAATTTCGGCACGGCCACTTGCGGGTTGATGAGAGCTTGCTGATTGGACCTCTGGATTTCCTCGTAGACCTCCAGCCGGTGCACGGGTACGTTGGAGGGGGCCGAAATGCCCACCTTCGCCACATCACCGTCCAGCCGAACGATCTTCACGACAATCCGACCGTCTATGACAATGCTCTCGTTGACTTTGCGGGCGAGAACCAACATGGGATCTCCTCAGTGGTAGTACTGGGCTTAACTGACAAGGGGTAACCGATGCTGTGACGCATACTCGGCGGCATTGCACGGAACGACCTGCTTGCCGACCAGGGTATGGCGGTTGATGATGACCGGTCCTTTGAGATTCACCGTGGGCTGACCGTTCGGGTGCAGCGTCACAATGCTCACGATGAAGGCATCATCGGGTTTGGCTAATTGCATCGACTCAACGTCGGCGGGGGAAATGTCAGGTTGATAATGGGGTGACACGTGCAAGGGGGAGACGCAAAGAAACGCCAGATTCGGGTCGTCCAGCATCTGCAACCATAAGAAAGGAGCCTCATCGGGACGACTCAAGAGCACATACCGTTTGACGTGCTCAAATCCCATCAACCCCATGGGCATGTGAATTGTGGTTTGACCGCTCATGTTGGTTTCCTGTTGTTGGTTTGCATCGGTGCTGCCCACAGTTTTCATGTCGTTCTTTCGAGCAGAGTCCGTGCCACGTGGCGACAAGGGTGGTTTGAAGCTGAGAACGGTCCCGAACCAGGCAAAAACATGCCAAACAAGCACCTTCATGGGGAAAGGAGTGACCTGGGGCCGATTCTCAGGGCAACTTTTGCCGTGTCTCACCCGGCGGGTTTTTCCGCAACCAAAAGCCCAAGAAGTTCCTCAAGCTGGGCGTGATTTTCGCCGATGGTTTTGTGGCAAGCCATGAAACCACCCCCATAGACCCGAGCCTGAACAGAATGAACGGGGGAAGAGGTTCACGTCCTGCCTGCCGACCATACAGAGATGCCAGAAGCCAGCGGATGGCAAGCGGCTCGGACCGGATTTGTATATGCGTAGTCTAGCAACGGAGGCCGACGCCTACACTTATATCATCAAGCTCGTTTATGACCGGTGCCGTGTCCGGTTGCATGACGGGAAGAAGGAACTCATCCGCGCCCGGCTCGGCAAACGAATGCGCCGACACGGTTTTGAAACGCTAACCGATTATTGCGGTTTTCTGACCACCGCCGGGGAAGACGAGGTCACCGAGGTGGTCAATGCCCTGACCACCAATTTTACCAGTTTCCTCCGCGAAGAAGACCACCTCCAATTCATGGTCCAAGAGGCCTTGCCATCCCTGCTGACCAAGGGCGTGCGGAAGTTCCGAGTCTGGAGCGCCGCATCCTCTTCCGGCGAGGAACCTTACAGCATCGCCTTTTACCTGTGGGATCATTATCCGCCGGGGTCCGGCTGGGATTGGAAGATTTTTGGAACCGATGTTTCCACCAAGGCGCTCGACAAGGCCCGTCAGGCCATTTACACGGCGGACAAGGTTGAAACCATGCGCTTGGAAATGCGGCGGACGTTCTTCCTGAAGGGACAGAGTAATTGGGCCGGTCATTACCGTGTCAAACCCGAGATCATGGAACGAGTCTCGTACCGTCCGCTGAACTTGTTGGGCGATTACCCTTTCAAGGACGTCTTCGAGGTTATCTTCTGCCGGAACGTCATGATCTATTTCGATCGGCCCACGCAAGAGCAACTCGTCAACCGCTTGTGCCAGCATCTGACACCCGGCGGCTATCTGATCGTCGGACATTCCGAGAGCCTGTCCGGCCTGTCCATGCCTTTGCGGAATCTGCGGCCCAGCATTTACCAGAAACGATAATCGACCATGCCAGCACCCTCTTTGTCCGCCGCTCTTGCCTACAACGTCGTTGTGGGCATCGCTGATGTGGTGGTGTCCAATAACGCTGCAGCCATACTCGCCACCTACTCGCTCGGGTCCTGCCTTGGTGTGGCGATCTATGATCCGGAAATGCGCGTGGGCGGTTTGCTGCACGCCATGCTGCCGGATTCCTCCATTGATCCGGTCAAAGCCTCGCAAAAACCGGGGATGTTCGTGGACACGGGCGTGCCCATTCTCGTCCGAGCCATGCAGCAAATGCGGGCGGAAACCCGGCGGATGCAAACCACCGTGCTGGGCGGCGCACAAATCATGGACAGCACCGGTTTCTTCAACATCGGCAAGCGCAATTACGAAGCGTTGCTCAACACTTTTCGGAGCGTGGGTTTGCACGTCCACCGCGAGGACGTCGGCGGTTTCATCAGCCGCACCATGTATTTGCACGTTGACTCCGGCAAGATACGGCTGAAGGCCTCTGGTCAGGCGCAGGAGACCATACTATGAAGAAACTGGATGAATACGTCGATAGCGCGCGGCATCTGCCTCCTGCCCCCAAAATCCTGCCGCAACTGATGCAGTTGCTCAGCCAATCCGACATCAGCAGCCACGAAGTCATCGACCTGATCACCTATGACCCTGCGTTGACCGCGAGCATCATCCGCATCGCCAACAGTGTCTATATGGGAGGGCGGGTGCAGGTCACCAACCTCCACGAAGCCGTCACCCGGCTCGGTTTGTCTGAAATTTACAAGTTGGTGGCATCCGTCATCGGCATGCGCAGCTTGTCGTCCAAATGCGCCGGTTATGGCATGCAAAACGGCGACCTCTGGAAACACTCGGTCGCGACTGCGACTGCAGCGCACCTGGTCGCCCAAGACCGGGGGGATGACAGTTGTGTGTGCTTCACGGCTGCGTTGCTGCACGATATCGGAAAGATCGTGCTGACCGAGGTTTTGGAAGACGTCTATACCGAACTGGTCGAGCGCACCGTCAAACAGCATATCCCGCTGATGGGATCGGAAAAACTGCTGCTGGGAGTCCAACACGCTGAGATCGGTGCCCGGCTGCTGGAACGATGGAATTTCCCCGAGGTTCTCGTGATGAGCGTACGCCATCACCACAGTCCGTCCGACGCAGCGCCCCACGAACGCATTGCCGCCAGTGTTTACCTCGGCAACATCATTTCCAACTACATGGGCCACAACTACGGCGATCTGGCCTTCGCCCAGGAGGGCCGGGAAGATGCCCTCAAGATTCTTGACCTCACCGCCGAAGACATCCCCAAGTACATGATCAAAGCCTTTGATCAGTTGGGCGTTGTCGAACAACTGTTCCTGATCAATTCCTGAGTTATGGCTACCGAACGCATACGATTATTGGTTGTGGACGATTCGGCTATCGTCCGCAAAGTGGTAAGCGAAGGCTTGGCCAACGATCCCGAAATCGAGATTGTCGGCACGGCCATCGACCCCTACGTCGCCCGCGACAAGATCCTGCAGCTCAATCCGAGCGTGATCACCCTCGATATCGAGATGCCGCGCATGGATGGGTTGACCTTCCTGAAAATCCTGATGGCCCACCATCCCATGCCGGTGATCATCATGAGTTCGCTCACCCAGGAAGGTTCGGCCAAAGCCATTGAAGCGTTGAACGCGGGGGCCGTGGAGGTCCTCCCGAAGCCCAACGGCTCGTTCTCCACCATGGAGGACATCCAACGACTGGCTCAAACGATCAAGCAAGTGGGCCGGCTGAAACTGGCCTACCGGCGTGACGCCGCATCCACCAGGGAAATGCAGGCTCCCGACCGTGCGAAAGTCTCACATCCCGTCCTTTCGGCCCCTATCCAGCGGCCACCGATCGGCCAAGTCCAGCGCGGAACACCCCCGGCGGAACCTCTGCAAACTGGCCGTCGATACGCCCCACGGCAACTGATCCTGATGGGCGCATCCACCGGCGGCACGGAAGCCTTGAAAATAGTCCTGACGGCGCTGCCGCAAGATCTGCCGGGTATTTGCATCGTCCAGCATATTCCTGCCGTGTTTTCGCGCGCCTTCGCTGAGCGGCTTAATAGCATTTGCCAATTGGAAATCCGCGAAGCCGCCCCGGGAGACGTCGTAAAGCCCGGCGTGGTGTTGATCGCACCCGGAGGCTACCACATGGTGCTCCGATGGAAGGGGGCGGGTTATGCCGTGGAGTTGAACCAAGCTCCGCCGGTCCATCATCAACGACCCGCTGTGGATATCCTGTTCGAATCTGCAATTCGTGCGGGCGCCGCCCCTCATTCGCTGGCGGTGTTGATGACCGGCATGGGAGCCGACGGCGCAGCGGGCCTGTTGAAACTCCGGGAAGCCGGCGCCGCCACGATCGCACAAAACAAGGAGACATGCGTCGTTTTCGGCATGCCCCAGGAAGCCATTCGCATGGGAGCCGCCCAGCGGGTGCTGCCCTTGGGACACATTGCGGGAGCCGTCCACAGCTATGGCAATGAGGTCCGCCTGGGGGGCACCGGCCATCCGCGTCCTGAACCAACAGCCTCGAACCCGGCTTAGCGCAGGTAATCCATCAGCGACTGTTTCAGAATCGTCGACCCGCTCTGCAAGGCAGCCTGATAGGCGCTCTGGGTTTCGTTGAGCCGAACCAGGGTTTGGGCCAGATCCGCATCCGCCTCACGCGAGACGAGCGATCCCAGGGAACTCTGCCGGGCGGAGGCCACCGCGTCGGCGGCTTCGAGCTGCGACTGAACCGCGCCGTTGCTGCTGACCTGATAGAGGATGTTCTCTTCGTCCTTGCCGAGGTTGGAAATATCCGTGCTGTTGATGGCGGCGGTATCGCCCGCCAGCAGGTGGTTCTGGAGGGAAATCAGGTGATTGAACAGATCAGCCCCGCTGCGGCTGTCGGCCACGAGTCCGCGAGTCCCGCTGCCGGAGTTGTTGGCACCGGGCACTTGCACGCTGGCGGTTTCGTTCTGTGCGATTTCAGCCCCGGTGGTGGAGGTGTTCCCCTGGTAAATGACACTGGTAACATTCCCTGAAGCATCCGTCGTAACGACGAACGGAGGCTGGTTGGTCTGCGTCCCACCAAACACGTAATTGCCCTGCCACTGGGCATTGGCAGATTGGACCGCCTGCTGGATCAATTGAGTCACCTCGGTGGCATAGGTGCTGAGTTCGTCTTTTGACACGGTGCCGTCCGCGGATGTGGCGATCTCGCTGGCCCGATCCGAAACGTTCTTGATGGCTTGAATGCCATCGGACGACGCCGTGGCCAGTTCCTTGATCTGTGCGATGTTGGACCGGTACTGTCCCACGATGCCGGATTGGACCTGCATGTCGAGCACGCGACGCATGGAGGTGGGGTCGTCTTCCGGCAATCGCACGCGTTGCCCCGTGGCTGCCTGGCTCTGCAACTGGTTTTGCCGGTTCGACAGAGTCCCCAGCTCGTTGACCAACATGGTTGGAAACGTGTTGTTCGTAATACGCATAATTCAAATCCCTATCCCACGGACTTCACATCTTGATCGCGGTCTCCAGCAGAGTATCCACAATCGACACCAGACGCGCCGACGCCGCATACGCCTGCTGGTATTTCATCAAGTTCGTCATTTCCTCGTCAATGGACACCCCGCTGACCGAGTCCCGTTGCTGACCGAGGGCATCGCGAATCAGTTGTTGGTTGGTCACCTGGCTGTTGGTCAAAGACAGCTCCTGGCCCAACCCCGCCACGGTCTGGCTGTAATGCTGGCTGAAGGTCTGGTTGCCGAGGCCGGAACAACTCTTGGTGGCCAGTTGTGCCAGGCTGAGGGCGACACCGTTGTCTCCCACCGCACTCGATGTGCTGCTGGCCTGAATCAACGAAGGATCATTCAGCAGGGAGGTGTTGACGGCAATATCGCCGGCGTTGGTGCCGCTGAAAAACTGGGTTCCGTTGGTCCCGTTCAGGTTGTACCCGTTCGCATGAACCGTATTGACCTCCGAAATCAACTGCCCTGCGAGCGTGTCGAGGTTGGACCCGAGGGAAGCCACGGCACCGTCGCGCACGTCAATGGTGCCGGCCATTTCGCCGCTGGTGGGCGTGATGGCCTGGCCGGTGCTTTGGCTGCGCACCAGAATCTGGCCGCCGCCAGCGTCGTACGACTGGAGTTGGTCCACCATTGTCTTGTCGGAAATCATGAGCACGCCGCCGATACTGATGTTCACAGCGCCGTTGGTTTGATCAGCGGTGTCGATCTTCACCAGCTTGGCCAGATCCTCGAGCTTGCTCTGGCGGATGTCCCGCAGATCGTTGGCGGCGCCCGAGCCCCCGACTTCGGAGCGGATGATCTGATCGTTGAGCTTGGCGACCTCCGACATCAGGGAGTTCACTGAGGACACATCGCTTTCCACCGTGTCATTCAGCGATGTCCGCAGGGTATCCAGTTGCTGGCTGGTCTGATTGAACTGCTGCGCCAACGACTGCGCCTTCATCACCACCACCTGCCGTTCCGCCAGCGAGGTCGGCTCGGTGGACAGGCTCTGGAACGCATTGAACAAGTTTGACAACCCGGACGCCAGACCCGTCAGGTCGCCCGACGACGTCGAACTGGACGCACTGGTGGAGGTCGACTGGGTGCTGACCTCCTGGCCCAGGCCGGCTTGCGCATCCTGCAACGCCTGCTGCCGCGCGGACAGAAAACCGCCGACACTGGACTCGTCCTGTATCTGCCGGTCCAGCAAGGCACTTCGCAACTGCGTGATGCCCACCACATCCACACCAGTCCCCTGTGGCCCGATGGTGGACTGGAGGTCCGGGCTGGTTTGGATATCGATGCGCTGTCGGGAATAGGCGGTATTGCTGACATTGGCCAGGTTATGACCCGTCACTTCCAAGCCCTGTTGCTGCGCGGACAGCGACCGCTTCGCAAGATCCAATGTACCAAAGAGACCAAGCATAGGAACACCCCTCAACCAACAACGTTATAACCCGAATACCCTGACACCACGGAGGCCGTCACCATGCCGGACTCCGTATAGGTCGATGGCTGACGAAGGAACGTAAAAGCGTTCAGGAAGTTCTGCATCAACTGCACGGAATACTGGAGCAGGAGGTGATTCTGACGCGCCCGCTGTTGCACCCGCCGCAGCAACCGGTTGTTCTCCTCCACCAGCGCGCTGATCAACGGACGCACCTCCACGGGAAGATGATGCACCAGGTTGAAAAACTCGATGTCCTCATTCAATCCCAGTTCCAGCGCCAGCGTGCTCCGGCATCGCTCGCGTTCCTGGCGAACAGTTTGGATGATCGTGTATTGTTCGTTGATGGCGGCCACGGTCCGCAACACGCCGTCCGCGGCACGCCGGGTAACCAGGTCCTGTTGCTGCTCCAACAACGCCAGGAGTTCGCCGTATTGCTGTAATTCGTCGCGCAACACCTCAATGAGTTTCTGCAGTGATTCTGTCATGGTCGGGACGCGGGTTTGGTAGGAAGGTTTTGAGTCGCAAGCTGCTGGGCAAGCTGGTTTCCCAACCCCACGGTGCCGGACTTGCTCATGTTGTCGGCCAGTTGGTTGGTGATCATGTCCTGGTAAATGCCGCTGGACAACGAGTCCTGGTGATACTTCGACGCAAATTGCGTTTTCTGGGCTTCACTCAGGATCTTGCGCAACAGGACGGCTTCAAACTGCCGGCCAAGTTCACCCACTTTTTCCTGCTCGGACAATTGGGCATTGCCTGCCAGCGACTCCAGTGGCAGGTCGGCGGCGTTCACGTGATTTTGGATGGGAGAGGTTTGCATGTTCAACGCAGCATCAATTCGGCCTGCAACGCCCCCGCCTGTTTCATGGCCTGAAATATGGCCATCATGTCGCGCGGCGTCACACCCAGGGCATTCAGGGCCGTTGCGACCTTCTCCACCGTGGGCAGGTCGGGCAACGCCACCAGTTTCGACTTGCTCTCGGTCACGGTCGTATCCGTCCGCGGCGCCACCACGGTCCTGCCGGTCTGGCTGAACGGCATCGGCTGGGATACGTCCAGTGTCGAGGCGATGCTGATGGTAATGTTTCCATGGGACACGGCACAGTTGGAAATCTGGACCCGCGCGGTGGCCACAATGGTGCCCGTGCGCTCATTGATGACAATGCGGGCCGGCATATCCGGCTGAACTTCAACCGCCTCCAACTGCGCGACAAAATTCACCGGCGCTCCCTGAAAACCCTCGGGCACTTGGACCCGCACGGTGGTGGAATCCATCGCCATGGCGGATTGCGCAAACTGCTGGTTGATGGCGGCGGCCATGCGGGCGGACGACGTGAAGTCCGGTTCGCGCAGCATCAGTTCCACGAAGTTCTCATGCACAATCGAGGCAGGGATCTCGCGTTCCACAATCGCACCCCCGATGATCTGGCCGGCGGTCGGATGGTTTTTCTGCACCGTGGCACCGCCGCCACCGCCCACGCCGGCACTGAAGCCACCCACGGTGACGGCGCCCTGCGCCACGGCGTACACCCTGCCATCGGCGCCGAGCAACGGGGTCTGGATCAACGTGCCGCCGGAGATGGACAGGGCGTCACCGATGGAGGAAACCGCCACATCCAACCGTGCGCCGGGTTTGATGAAGGCCGGGATGTCGGCAGTCACCATGACGGCGGCCACGTTCTTGGCGGAGATGTTCTGACCCGCCAGATTGACACCGAAACGCATGAGCATGTTGGCAATAGTCTGGACGGTGTACTTCTGGTCCTTGTCGCCGTCATTGGCCAGGCCAACGACCAATCCGTAACCCACCAGTTGGTTTTCACGCGCGCCATTGACCAGAGCCATGTCCTTGATCCGCACGCCCGCACCAAACACAAGCGGCGGGGCGGCCATCAGCAGCCCCAGAACCACCGCCAGGAATTGGCGAGCACAGTGAATCATGACTCCCAATCAGAATGGGGACAACTTCTCCCAGAATTTGTAGAACCAGCCTTTGCGCTGCGCATCCGTGACCGCGCCGCTTTGCTGCATTGTGATCGTGACGTCGGCGACGTTGTAGCTGTAGACGGTGTTGGCGGGGGTGATATCCTCCGACCGGACGACGCCGCGCATGACGATGTCCTGCTTCTCCGAGGCAAAATCCGTAAAGCGCCGTCCCTCGACAATGAGATTGCCATTGGGCAGCACATCCACCACACGGACGGTCACCCGCGCGGTGATTTGCTCCGAGTTGTTGATGGTGCCGCCGCCGTTGAACTCGTTGTCTGACGTAAGATTCATCGAGGGATAAGCCCCGCCCTTGGTCAACAGGCGGCTGAGCGCGAAAGACGCGGTACCGGGCGGATAAAAGAAGGAGTTTATCTGCGAGTAGACGCTCGCCTTGCGCGCCGTCGTCGTGTTGTTGCCCTTGGCGCTTACAATGCTCTCCTGAACCAGAATCGTGATGACGTCGCCCACCGCGTGGGCACGCTTGTCACTGTGCAGGTTGGCCGAACTGTCATCGCGCCACAGCGAATCCGCCCCCGCCCGCCACGGGCAGAGAATCGCCAGAAACAGGCTGACGGCCACCAGACTAGAGCAAAAGTTGGATTGTCTGTTCATTCAGCACCCGTCCGCGAAACTGGCGCCGGGTCACAGGGTTTCGCACACCTACCGTCTGCCCGGGTTCACCTTCTTCAAGCACTTCGACTTTGAGGGAAATGGATATGGCCCCATCACGCACCAAGGCTTCGGCGATCTGGCCGCGATGCACCACGGCGCGCATGCCGACGGCGCGCGCGTATATCAAGCCGTTGGCGGGAACACTTTCCTTGATTTCAAGCGCCGGGTCGGCCGTGCCTTCCCAAGGCGCATCGCGCATCGTCAACAAATCGCGCCGTTCCTTTGTCAACTCCGCGTCCATGAGAGACTGGCCCCGCCGAAGGGAAGAAGACGCCACCCAGACTTCGCGCAAGATCTGCGCCGCCACCGCCACCTGCCAGGTGCCGACGGTTTCGTTCTGGGTAACGATGTCAAAACGCACGATGAAGTTCGCCCCCACACCGGAGGTCGGAAGGTCCAGAATCTTGATTTCCACCGGCTCCTCCGGAACCCGGATGGCCGTCCATGGGTTGGTCAACCGCAGTTGCAGATCCCCCTTGCGGCGCACGTGTTCGCGTTGCAGAGTCGCGGTCAGCAAATCCCTGAATTCAGCCTCGCCAAGGTTGCGGGAGCGGCGGGAAATCGCAATGCGTTCCGCGCCGCTCCACGCATGGGCGGGCATGGTTGGGTAAAAAGACCTCAGCTTCTCCTCCACTTGCGAACGTTTCCATACGACGGTTTGACCGAACGCCGGCGCGTCGCCCAGACGCACCATCACGCCGGGCATGCCGTCGGTCATCGCCATGATCTGATCGAGGAAAACACCGTGGCGGTTGACCATGGCTGTGTCTTGAAGGGTCCATGTGGAGGGCTCGCCGGCTGAAAGGCGGGGGGCGAACCCTCCACACCCGAGGACGAGGAGAGGCAGGATCAGGATTGGGAGACGAAGGTTTGTCATCGGCGCAGGTTGTTGCTCATCTGCATCATTTCATCGGCGGCCTGAACGGACTTGGCGTTCACCTCATAGGCGCGCTGCGCCATGATGAGGTTGACCATTTCCTCGACCACGTTGACATTGGAGGT
>CAZAAF010000019.1:0-19257 GCA_964482575.1 uncultured Verrucomicrobiota bacterium
GCCAGCGCCGCGACGCAGCGCACGCCGTTCTCCGCATCGTTCAAGCCGGCCAGCAGAGGCTGGAGGTCCGACGTCTTCAATTTGCCGAGCGCCTGCAGCGCGAGGCGGCGCTCGATCAGGTTCGCCGAACGGGCCGCCGCCACCATGTCCGCTGCCTCCAACGGGAGCTTGCCGGCGATGCATTGTTGCAGGGCACGCATTCGCGCGTTGACGTCCTGTCCTTTCAACGCCCCGGCGGTCTGCTCCGGCACGAAGCCGCGCTCCAGATGCTGGGCGTCGTCGCTCACCGCGAGCACGGTGGGTGTGCCTTGCGCCTGAAACGGCTTCCACATCTCGCGGAACGGGCCGGACGTCATCACGCTGACCTCCGTCCGGGTGCCGCGCGCGAGAAACCGCATGTCCTCCAGCGCCTTCGCCTGCGACGTCCCGCTATTGTTGCCGTAGATAATCAACTCGTCCACCAGCCCTTCGCGGACCCAGGTATCCACGTCCATGTGGTGGCTGCCCGCGGTCAACATGAGTTCCGGCACGTTCCACGATTGCGGCTGGCGCGGATCGTTCGAGTTCAGCACCATGCCGAGCTTGATCTTGTGCGGGTCGAGTCCGGCCTTCAGCTCGCGCAGGAAGGCGGTGACGTAGCTGCCGCGCAACCGGAGCCAGTCCTCGCGCGACGCGCCGCGCTTGAACGGCTCCGTGCGCAGGTCCACGCCGAACTGCTTCTTGAAATCGGCGACGATGGGATCGCTGTAGCCGAATTCATCCTGGAAGCGCAGCGAGTAGTTTTCGACATAGGTCAGGAAACAGATGCCGTCATAACCGGCTTTGAGCGTTTCCTTCACAATAAGGTCCACCAGCGCCTTGCGCGCCGCCGGATACGCCAGTTCGATCGGTCCGCCCTGGCGGCGCACGCCGTGCCTGTCCGCCGGCGCCCATTCGGGGTGCTCGCGTTTGAGCCGGGATTCAAACGGGAAGGGATAGTCGTTGAACGTGGGCGTGTCCGCCGGGGCGCCCCAGTCCCACAACGTGCCCATGCCCCAGATTTCCATGCCCCGCGCATGCGCGGCCTTAACCGCCAATGCGTCCGGCTGGACGTTCGCATAGAGCCATTGCATCCACGTCCAGAGCGAGTCATAGCGCGGGTTTTCGGGCCGCGCCAGCATGGTGGACAGCCAGCACGCCTCCTCCAGCCCGCGCCAGTAGATGCGGCGCGCGTGGTTGACGTTCTTGAAAAGGTCGAACGTCGTCTCGATGCTGGCCGGCGAGTCAATCGGCAGCGACGATCCCAGGAAATGATTGTCCCCCGTGCTGACATAGACATCCAGGATCGGCTCGGCGCCGGGGGCGGGGAAACAGGCGATGGGAATCTTCATCGGGGGTCCGGGATGTTTATTTTTCATTGCCCGCCTTGTCGCGCGAAGGCAGGGCGGCCACGGGCTCGGGATGCGCACGGATCCAATCCTCGCGCAGTTTCAAGAGGCGTTGTACCACGTCGGGATGCGCCGCCGCGAGATTTTGCTTCTCTGAAATGTCCGTGGCGAGATTGGAGAGAAACAGTTTCCTGTCCTCGGGGCTCAACTTGTCGCCGTAAGCCGCCTGATTGTTGCCGATCAGTTTCCAGTCGCCCTCCCGCACCGCCCATGACGCGGCGCGGCCGCGGTTGACCTGCCAGAACAACACGGGATGCGGGGACGGCGCGTCGGCGGACCGGATCACGGGCACAAGGCTTTTGCCGTCGATGTCCTCGTTGAGCAACTTCGCGCCGCAGAGTTCCGCAACCGTCGGCATCCAGTCGGCCGCGTGGACCGTCTGTCCGCGCACGGCGCCCTCGGGCAGGTGGCCGGGCCAGGAAATGATCCCCGGCAGCCGGATGCCGCCCTCGAACAGGCTGAACTTCGCGCCGCGATAGACGCCCGCGCTGCCGCCGCCGAAATGCGCGCGCTCCTCCGTCGAGTGGCCGTTGTCGGACTGGAAGAGGATGACCGTCCGTTCGCGCAAACCGAGGCCGTCCACCTTCTTCAGCAGCCTGCCGATGCGCTCGTCGCACGTGGAGAGGAAGGCGGCGTAGAGGTTGCGCGGGTACGGCAGGTCCTTGTAACGCTCCAGCCATTTCACGTCGCCCTGGTACGGATAGTGCGGCTCGTTCAACGCGAAATAGATGAAGAACGGCCGCTCGCGATTTTGTTCGAGGAAATGCGATGCCTCCTCGACCATCAGGTCGCCGAAAAACCGTCCCGGATAAAAGACCTCGGCGCCGTTGCGATACAGGTCGTGGCGGTTCGGCCCCTCCCAGAAGAAGAAATGCGAGAGGTTGTCAATGCACCCGCCCATGTGGCCGAACGAATAATCGAACCCCTGCGCGTTCGGCATCTGGTCCGGCTTGAACCCGAGGTGCCATTTGCCGATGTGCGCGGTGGCGTAGCCGGCGGCCTTGTGCAGCTCGGCGAGGGTGACGTGGTCCGTGGGCATGCCCTCGCCGCCGGGCCGGGAGGACGCGTTGCCGACCATTCCCGCGCGCAGCGGGTAGCGTCCCGTGAGCAGGCAGGCGCGCGACGGCGAGCAGACCGGCGCACCCGCATAGAACTGCGTGAACCGCACACCGCGGGCCGCGAGCGAATCCATCGCGGGCGTCTCCAAGTCTTTCGCGCCGTAGCATCCCACATCCGCCGCACCCTGGTCGTCGGTGACGATGAGGATGACGTTGGGAGGGCGGAGGGCGGGATTGTCGGCGGCGGCGGCCTGGTGCGCAACTCCCGTCCAACCGAGCAACGCCACTCCCGCAACGGCGGCAGTCAATATTCGTCGGCACATCGTCTTCATTTCGTTTTCCTCATGTCGCGGCGTTGTTCAACAACCTGACGGCAGACTGTTTCTCCGGATTTCGTCCGCCATTCAACCCCTGCCTTCAAGCCATGTCGTCCACCCGTTTCGCTTCCAGGCCGGCCAGGCTGATGTCCTGCCGGCGCGAGTCGCGCCGCACGGTGAGCGTCTTCGGCTGGTTGTCGAGGTTCCACACGAGCACGGCGCGCGCCGTGGGATACCAGGCGCAAACTGCCGGCTCGTTCTGCTCGACGTATGGCACGCCCTTGAGGCCGGCCACGACGCGCTGCTTGAAGGCAGCCATCGCCTCCGGCGTTTCCGCCACGGTCTCACCTTCCAGCGGCGGTTTCACGGACGGACGATGGACAAACCTCGTGCCACGCGAGACCAGTTCCTTTTCCGCCACCGCGCACGCGTCGAAGTCGGACAGGAAGGTCCAGCCGTCGTGCGCGGGTTCGCCGGTCACCTCGAACGGGACGCCGCTGGCCAGGAACAGGCTGAACGGACGGTCGTCGCCCACCCACCGGCTGCGCTCGCCCCAGAAATGCTTGAACGGTCCGCACGGTTTGTGGCCGGCCAGGCGCGCGTGCAGGGCGGCCTGCGTGTGCATCGCCGGCGCGAGCGTCTCCCAATGCGATCGCGGGAACGGATCGACGCCGCTCATGAACATCGTCTGCCGCACGTCCGCGAGGGTGGAGATGACCAGCTTGGCCGCTATGTTCCGCGCGGAGAGTTTGTCAGCCGGGTAGGCGGTGGTTTCGCTGAATGCCAGTTCCGGCCGCACAAACCGCCGGTGCATCAGCACGCTTAAATATTCATCCGTCTTGCCTTTGACGGGGTCGAACATGCCGTCATGAAACATCATCTCGCCCACGCGGAGGGGTGCGTCGGCGTAATCCTTCAGCCGGATGCCCGCCTTTTCCGAGCCGAGGTACATCACCATGCTGCCGAGCCGGCCCGGGGCGGCGGCCCGCTGCTGGGCGCGGAAGCTCGCCGTCAGCTCGTCGCAGGTGAAGCCCACCCAGTCGCGCAGCAGGCGCGTGAGCCGGCGCTGGCGGACATCCTCCCGCAGTTCGTCCCAGCGCGCCGCCGCGTAACCGCCGCGCCGCAGGAAACGGTCGCGATGTTCCGGGCAAAAACAGCCGCCGATCTGCCCGGGCCGGCGCGCGAGCCGGAAATCATCGTCCAGGAAGAACCGCGTGAAGCCCGCGCCCCGCAGAGCGCGCAACGCGGCGGCATTTTCCGCCGTGGCCGGCTCGTGCAGCGACGTGCCAACGCTCGTCCCGCCGTCCACGCCCACGGCCGGTTTCCAATGGCGCGGCGGCGTGAGCGGAAAACCGTTCGTGACGGTGCCCAGCGCGTTGCCCGGGTGGCCCAGCGGCAGGTTGATGACGTGCGCCGCGAGCCCGGCCGATTCGAGTCTGGCGCGGGCGGCCTGCAGTTTCTCCAACGGCCACGGCCAGTGACCGTAGCAAAAGCCGGCCAGCCAGACGGCGTGGACACCCGCGTCGCGGATCGTGGGAAGCAACTGCGGATCGCGGTCGAAGGCATCGGGCGCCAAGCAAAGGTGAAAGCGACGCGGGCTGGCGGCGTTGGCGGCCCACACACTCCACGGGTGCATCCACACTCCCAGGCCCGCCGCGCACCCGCACTTCAGCAACCGCCGTCGGCTCCATTCTGTCATCGTCGCCCCCGGTGTTTTCATCGTATGTCGCGCGCCGAACCTGTCACTTCCGTCCCGCGCATCCGGTCAATCTCGCGCCGGCTGCGGTCCAGGTAATCGCACAATTCCTCCAGCCCGTAGCGGTGCGCCAGATCGCGCGCGCGGACGCCGGGACGTTTGGCGCGCAACACGAACCACGATTCGCGCTCCATCGTTTTCTCGAGGACGACGTCGTCGGGGTGCTCCTTCAGCAACGTGTCGCGTTTGGCGACGTTGAAATTGGTGTGGTAGATGCCGCGGTCGAGATCGAGCGTGGCGCGCGTGACCTGGACATCGCGGCCTTTCTCGTAAAGGACCTCCTCGCCCGTGATGTCGAACACGGCGCCATCCGGCGCGTAGGTACAGGAGACAATGTAGAAGTGGTGGTTAAGGGCATGGGCGCGCAGCGAACTCCCCGCCGAATAGGCGCTGGGCCACGCGACCAGTTCCACGCCCTGGTCGGCGAGTTGTTTCCAGACGGCGGGAAAATTCACGTCGAAACAGATCGCCATGCCGATGCGGCCGAAGTCCGCCTGATACACCGGGACTTTTGAGCGCGGCTCCACGGGCGGTTTCAGGTCATACTCGCTCCAGTAGGGATAGACCTTGTCATAGACGCAGACGACCCGGCCCGCGCGGTCGATCAGCACGGCGGAGTTGACGCGGTGCGCGCCGTCCTGCCGGTCGATGGGACAGACGATGTAGGTCCGGTGTTTTTTCGCCAGGGTTGCCATGGCGGTGATCGCCGGGCCGTCGAGCGATTGCGGCGTCATTTTCTGGCCGAGCATCGTCTCCGGCAGGAGAATGAGATCGGCGCCTTTCGCCCCCTCGGTGTCCACGAGCGGGACGATGGCGTCCAGCGGCCGGGGACGGAACGCGATGCTGACCACGCGAACAGGCCGTCCGATTTGTTGCACCGCCTCCTGTGCCGGCGAAGCCGCCGGAATGAAAAGCGCACCCCACCCAAGAACCATCGCCCCCAGTCCTGTGAAAAAGTGGCTTCGTTTCATTTGTCTCACTATCCCGCCGCCATCGCTTGAAAGCGCGGAACCCGCCGGAAGGAGGCTCGACGCCCCACCTTCGTTGGTTGCAACCGGGCGGAGCTTATCACGGCGAAGCGCCGGGGTGCGTTTTTATTTTTTCGTCTCCGCTTCCCGGTCTGTCCCGGCGGCGATCTGGCGCGCGGTGCTGCCTTTCTTCCTCAGCGTCGCGAGCAGCTCGTCGAGCCGCTTCACGATGTCCGGGTGTTCGTTGTAGAGATTGGTCGTCTCGTTCGGGTCCTTCTCAAGATCGTAGAGCTGGGCCGATGGGGCATCGGCCTTGAGCTGTCCGTCGGCGGTGTAGTCGCTGGTGGCGCGGCCGATTTTCCACGGCGGCAGCCACGGGCCCTTCGGGTCGGTCGAGAATCCGCCGGACCCATGTTTGGGGAAGAGCAGCCAGCGTCCGTCGCGAACCGCAAGGCCCTGGGTGCCGATATACGTTGCGAATGTCCGCACCGGTTTCCGGCCCGGCGTGTCGAGCAGCGCCGGCAGCGCGTTGAAACTGTCCGGGCCTTCGTCGGGGCCGAGGGTGCGCCCGAGCACCGCCGCGAACGTCGCCATCAGGTCCGTCAGCGCGATCAATTCGCCCGTGCGCGTGCCCGCCGGGATGCGGCCGGGCCAGCGCGCGAGGAACGGCACGCGATGACCACCCTCCCACACGTCGGTCTTCTGGCCGAGCAGGCCGCCGTTCGGGAAATGACCGGCGTTCACCGCCTCGCGGTGCAGAACCGCGCCGTTGTCGCTGGTGAAAATGACGAGCGTCTTGTCCGCGAGGCCCAACCGGTCGAGCGTGCCAAGCACCTCGCCGACCGACCCATCCAATTCCTGGATGTAATCGCCATACGCGCCGATGCCGCTGCTGCCCTGGAACCGCTTGCCCGGAGCGATCGGCACGTGGACGTTGATGGTGCCGTAGTAGAGGAAGAACGGGCGATCCTTGTTCCGCTCGATGAACTCGACGGCCTTCTTCGTGTGCAGCTCGCAAAGGTCCTCATGCACGACCAGCGCGGACTTGCCGCCCTGCAGGACGCCGTGGGGGAACTTCGGCGGTTGCGCCGGCAACAACTTGATGGGGGCGTCGGGATCCAGGCCGACCACGCGGTGATTGTCCACGAGCACCTGCGGCGGCTCGTTGTGGGTCATGGCCGTGCCAAAGAAGGAGTCGAACCCGCACTCCAGCGGGCCGGGCTTCAAGTCGCCGTTCCAATCGGGTTCTTTCTCGCCGTACCCCAGGTGCCACTTGCCGACCAGGGCCGTCACGTAGCCAGCCTCCTTGCACAGCGAGGCGAGCGTCGTCTGTCCCGGCGCCACGAGGCAGTCCCGGTTCCATTTGCGCCCGATGCGGTAATACTCGCGGCCGGTGATGACCGCATACCGGGTGGGCGTGCAGACGGCGGCGGGCGAATGAGCATCCGTGAACAACCGCCCCTCGCGCGCCAGCCGGTCGATGTTCGGCGTCCGGACCTTCGTCGCCCCGTAGCAACCCACGTCGCCGTAGCCAAGGTCGTCGGTGAGGATGAAGACGATGTTGGGAGGGGAAACGGCCGGGGCGGCACCGGTCAGGGGCTGGATGCACCCACAATATCCCATCGCCAGAAGAAACAGCATCCGTTTCACCGTGGTCTCCTCCTTCTCACTCGTGGTCGGTTTCCATTCCGCCGGCCCGTTGCTTCTTGCTGAACTCGACGGCCTCGATGTTCTGCCAGGCAATCCGTTCCGGCAGGCTCATGGAGAGCACCTTGTCTCTCAACGCGGGCGGCATGTGGGCGTATTCCGCCTTCGCCAGCCAGTCGTCGAGCCGTTTCTGGCAATCCGCCCGCACTGCGGCGCAGGCCGGGTCGTTGATGAGGTTCTTCATCTGGAACGGGTCCTTCTGGTTGTCATACAACAACCACGGGCCGTTGACGCCGACGGCATAGGTGTACTGCCGGGTGCGCACCCCGCGGAAATAGCCGCGGAACACCGGCGCCTTCGGGTTTTCCGCCACCTTGTCGGCCTCCTTCTTGTTGGAGATGTGCATGATGAACTGCGAGTCCGGCCCGCGCATCGGCCGGCCCAGGACCGCCGGTGCGAGGTTGACCCCGTGACAGGTGGCCGGCACGGCCAGCCCGGCCAGCCCGCAGAGCGTGGGGAAGATGTCGATGGTGCCGAGCAAGGCGTCCGATCGCGTTCCGGCGGGAACCCGCCCCGGCCACCGCACGAGGAACGGCACACGGATGGACTCGTCCTCGGGATGACGTTTGCTGTTCTTGCCCTGCGACCCGAACATCGAGCCGTGATCGGAGGAATAGATGACGAGGGTGTTGTCCGCGAGCTTGAGTTCATCCAGCCGTTGGAGAATCCGCCCCACCTCGCGATCAATCGCGCTGATGTGGGCGTGATAGCCCTGATAGTTCTCGAACTCGCGTTCCTTCTTCTTTTCCTTTTCGCGATAGTTGGGCCGGTAGGTGAGCGTGCCCGGGGGATAGAGCGCCTTCATGTCGGCGGGCGGGTCGTTGAACTTCGCGTGCGGAGGGTTCCACGCGAGCATGACGAAGAACGGCGGCGCATCCTTCGCGCCCGCCTCGATGAACTGGAGCGCCTGGTCGGTCATGCCGACGGCGTTGTACCCGTCGTAGTTGACGTGCCCGCCGGCATCCTCCTTGAAAAAGGACTTCCAGTGGTGATCGGTGTTTTCCCAGATGAACGTCTTGCCGAACCCGGCGAGGGCGGGATTCATGCCGATGTGCCACTTGCCGATGTAGCAGGTCCTGTATCCGGCCTTGCTGAAGAGCTTCCCGAGGGTGGGCTGGTTGGCGGCCTCGAGCATCGCGCCGTTATTCTCCAGCGCCCGCGTGGCGTACGGCCACTTGCCGGTCATGATCATGGAGCGGGCCGGGACGCAGATCGGGTTGTTGCTGATGCAGTAGTTGAAACTCACGCCCTCCTGCGCCATCCGGGAGAGGGCCGGCGTTTTCAGTTCCGGCATTTCGGTGAACGACAGGCTCTGCCAGCGATGCTCGTCGCTGAACGCAAAGATGATGTTGGGCGGGGCGGCCCCCACCAAGGACGCGAGCATACAAACCAACAGGAACACGATCCGTTTCATGATCACTTGTTCTTCCCGGGCGCCGCCTTCCGGTTCTTGCGGACATCCGCCGGGAGGTCGGTGTAGGGCGGCTTTTCGAACGTCCGGCCGTCGCCCAGCACGCGCGGGTCTTTGGCGTCGGTCAGGATTTGCATCAACTGCGCCGCCAGCTTCTCCTTCCGGCCGGCGTAGGCGGGATCGGCGGCGACATTGACGGTCTGGTCCGGGTCCCGTCGCAAGTCATACAGTTCCTCCGCGGGACGTTTGCCGAAGGCGTAGTTGTAATGCCACTCCCAATCCTCCTCGGCGAACCGGTGGACCAGCCAGGCCTTTGTCGGGCTGGCGTCCATGTCCGCGAACGCGGCGAAGGTGTTGTGCACCAGCACCTCCACCGACGGCAGCTCGGCGAGGCTCGTGAACTTCGGGCTGCCCATCGGCCAGCGGTCGGGCGCGAAGTTGCGGATGTAGAGGAAGTCCGGCGTGCGCAACGCGCGGTGCGGGTAGGGGAGGTTGTCCTCACGCGCGGCGGCCACGTGCCGTTCGCGGCCGGTCACCACCCACGTGCGGCCCGCGTCCACCAGGCCGGATTTGTCCGAGTGCAACACATTCATGAAACTGCGGCCCGTCATCACCTCCGGGGGTTTCACGCCGCCCGCCTCGAGGAATGTCGGCGCGAGGTCCATCAGGTTGACAAAGTCGTCCACCATGCGGCCCGGCTGGATGCCCGGCCCGCGCGCGATCAGCGCGACGGCCACGCCGTGATCGTAAAGATTGCACTTGCCGCCGGGGACGCCGGGCATGCCGTGGTCGCCGCTGATGACGACGAGCGTGTTGTCCAGCTCGCCGATCTCGCGGAGTTTCTGGATCAACACGCCGACGCCCGCGTCCCAGGCCTGGCATTCGCCCATGTAATCAGTGTAGTCGGCGCGCACCTCCGGCACGTCGGGCATGAACTTCGGCAGCTTGCCGCGCACGGAATCCGGCTCGAGTTCCCAGAGGGCCTTGCCGGAACCTTTCTCATACGGCCGGTGCGTCAACGTGGGGCCAAACCAGTAACAGAACGGCTGGCCCGGCTTGCGATCGGCCAGGAACGCCTCGAAGTTGCCGCGCACCTGTCCGAGGATTTTCTCCTTCGCCGCCGCCACCGTCATGCCCTCGCGCACCAGCTTCGAGGCGCGCTCGGAGAAGCGGCAGAAATCGCGCCCGGCCTTTTCGTACGCGTACAACTGGCCGCCATAGGGCGCGTCCACGGGCGCGCCGGGGCTCCAGACCTTGTAGCTTTTGCCGATGTGATACCCCGCGTCGCGCAACAGCAACGGGTAGCAGGGGATGGTCTCATCCCACACCGCGCCCTGCAGGATGGCACCGCGGCCGGTGCGGAAGAAATACTGTCCCGACAGCAGCGAACTGCGGCAGGGCGTGCAGCTCGGCGCGGTGACGAACGCGTTCTTGAAGAGCACGCCCTCGCGCGCCACACGATCGATCACCGGCGTCTGGAGCACCTGGTTGATCGAGGGCCGGGTCTCGACGTTGGTATAGATGCCGGCGTAACGCCCCCAATCGTCGGCAAAACAGAACAGGATGTTCGGCCGGTTGGACTCGGCGGCGGACGTCGCGATATGGCCGGCCGCGAGTGCGAGAATGCCTGCCAGAAGGAACGAGGTGGTTTGCTTCATGGGTTGCCCGTCATCTTCAGTTTCCGAAACTCCAGCGCGCCGGCCTTCTCGCCTTCGGGGCCGCCGGAATCGCCGCCGAGGCCGAACGTCAGTTTCTCCTCACCGATGCACGTATGATTGGCTGTGAAAGCCTTGTCGTCAACTGTCGCCGCAAGCTGTGCGCCGTGAAACTCGATCCTCACCCGATGCCAGCCGCCGACAGCGAGCGTGGCCGGCTGGCTGAGGAGTTCCACGCTCTCGCCGTTCTTCGGATGGGCCAGGATGCGGACCTTGTCCCTGCCCATCACCACATGGAACAGATGCCCGCGCTCCTGCGAGCCGTTGAAGATGATCCCGGCGAACCTGGCCTTCCTTTCGAGCCGGAACTCGCACTCGACCGTGCCGTCGTGCATCGGGAACCGGCGCATCGTCACCGGGCCGTGGCGGCGCGGGCCGGATTCAAAGCCGCGCAGGACGCCGTTTTTCGCCGTCCAGGTGCCGAGTCCCCAGAACCAGTCCTTGGAAAGCGGCGCGTCGAATGTCTCCTCCGCCGCGTTCCCCGCCGGGACGACGGAGGCGGCGGGCGGCGCGGGCGCCACCGGCGCGTCGGACCGTTTGGCCACCGGTTTTTCCTTCTTCTCCCTGGCCGCCGGCACGAAGGCGCGTCCGCTGGCAAGAACGTCGTCCCAGCCACGGCGGCATTCCTGCGCCATGCGCGCGGCGACGTCGGGAAAACGGGACTGAACGTCGGTTGTCTCGCCCGGGTCCGCGTCGAGATCGAAGAGCGCACGCTGGCCGTCCGGCAGCGCGTGGTATTTGAACCGCGGTCCCCGCAGGGTGAGGTGGTGATCTTCATACAGGCGCGCCCCCTGGACGGTCTCGCGCGGCGCACCGCGACCCGCGATGGCGATGCGAAACGCCGCGGGGCGTTCGAATGTCTCCGTGGCGCGATCGAGCGCCGGCCGCAGGCTGACGCCCGTGAAGGGCAGGTGTTTCACCGCGGCGTCCGGCACGCCCGCCAGATCCAGCAACGTCGGCAGGATATCCTCCGAACAGCCAAACTGTTTCCGGTCGCCGGGCGTTACATGGTCCGTCCATCGCAGGAGGAAGGGCTGCCGAATGCCGTTCTCCCAGACGGTGGACTTGTACCCGCGCAGCCGGGCGATGTTCCGCTTGTCCCAATCCGGTGTTCGCACGAAGCCATCGGCGGATTTCTGTTGTTTGATCTCGGGACTGGTCATCCCATTGTCGCTGACGAAGGCGACGAGGGTGCGCCGGTCCTGTCCCGTCTCGCGCAACGCGTCCAGCACCCGCCCGATGCATTCATCCATTTGCGCGATGGAGCCGTAACAGGCGGCCAGGTCCTTCGAGCACCCCTGGGCGAGAAACGGGGCGGCATATTTCTCGTCACACACCCAGGGCATGTGCGGGATGATATAGGCCACGCTGGCAAACCACGGGCTGTCCGCATGCCCGCGAATGAACTTCAGGACCTCTTCGGTCCAAATGTCCACGGTCCACCCCTGGACCCGGCGGTTGTTGCCCGCCTGGAAGATCATGGGGTCATGATGCTCGTAGCCGCCGCCGCCCACCCACGTTTCCCAGCCGTAATCGTTCACGCTTTTCCCGCCGGCCTTCACACAATCGAGCTTGCCGGCGTGGAGCGTGCGATAGCCGCCCGCCTTGAAGAAGGCCGGCATGCGCGCCTCGTCATCGAGCAGGTTGGCCCGCGGCGGCACCCCCCAGACACCGGTGAGCAGATGATTGCGACCGGTGTAAATGGACGCGCGGGTCGGCGAGCACGCGGGCGCGACCACAAAATTCCTGAAGACGGCCGACTCGCTCGCCAGCCGGTCGAGTCGCGGGGTGCGCACCAGCGTGTTCCCCATGAACCCAAAATCCCCGCAGCCCTGGTCGTCGGCGATGATGAGCAGGACGTTCGGCTTGTCCGTACCGGCGGCGTGCACAGCCGGCAGCGACGGGAGAAACAGGAGGAGGCCCAGAATCTTCGGGAGGACTCGGTTCGTGGTTGTCATGGGCTGGCTTCGGAGGACCGGTTCTTCTTGTTCTTTTTCGGCGCCGGCGCTTTGCCAAAGGCGTCCCGGGTCTCCTTGACCCATTGTTCCAACAGGCCCCGATGCCGTGCAACCTCATCGACCAGCGCCGGATCGGCGATCAGGTTCTTCGTTTCGCCGGGATCCTTCTCCAAGTCGAAGAACTGCTCGCGGTTCTCCCCGCGCGCGAAGACGATGTACTTGTACCGGGCCGTGCGGATCAGGCGCGATTCGCCGCCGCTGTCGCACTCCGACGCGACGAAGTCGCGCCACGGGAGGGTTTTTCCTTCCACCAGGGGTCGCAGGCTCCGGCCTTGCAGCGACCCCGGCGCGGGGATGCCCGCGTAGTCGAGCAAGGTCGGGAGGATGTCGAGGCCGCTGGCCAGATGCTGCGAATCCACCCGGCCGCCGGCGCCCGGCGGTGCGACGATCAACGGAACCGTTGCCGCTTCTTCATAGAGCTTCTGCTTGGTGACCATCTGGTGCGATCCCATCATCTCGCCGTGATCGGATGTGAACACGAGGACCGTGTTGCCGCGCAAGCCGGCCTGGTCCAGCGAGGCGAGCACACGCCCCATCTCGGCGTCGGCGATTTCGACCAGCCGGTAATACACCCAGAGGTATTCGCGCCACTGACGTTCGGTCCAGTCGGCGTGCCGCGCCGCAAACTGCCGCAACGCCGCCGGCAACGGGTCGGCATCGCGCAGGTTCGGCCGCGCGGGCGGCAGCTTTTCCGGATCCTCCGGCAGCAATCGGCGCAACGCCTCGCATTCCGTGTATTCGCAGATATCGTGCGGGTTGAGCACCGAAACGACGAGGAGGAAGGGTTTCTCGTGAGGTTGCCGGAGGAACTTGATCGCGGCGTCGGCGGTGTTCGGGTCCACCGTCAGTCCCTTGCCTTCCTTCGCCTTGTCCACCGTATGCGGCTCGCGACCCGCGAGCGGCAGGACGTCAAAGCCCGGCATCTTCTTGCCCTTGAACGAAGGGAACGGCACCTGCAAATGCCACTTGCCGGCGTAGGCGGTCTCATAACCCGTGTTTCGAAACAGCTCGCCCATGGTGGGCACGCCTTTCGTTGCGATGTCCGCGTCGAAGTTGCCGTAGATGCCCAACTCGTGGGGCGTCCGCGACGTGAAGAGGCTGCCGCGAGACGGGCAGCACAGGGGATAGGTACAATAGGATTTCTCGAATCTCACTCCGCGCGACGCCAGCCGGTCGAAATGCGGCGTCTTCACGTACGGGTTGCCCGCGCAACTTAACGCGCCGGCCGTCTGCTGGTCGGTGATGAGAAAGAGGAGGTTGGGCCGCGAAGGAACGGGGGCGGCGTGGATCGGGAGCTGCGCGGCCAGCCCCAGCAGGGTCAACACTTGGCAAACAAGCAGGCGGTTCATGGCTGGGTCTTCTTCTGAAGTTGCAGCGGTTTAACGGCGGCCCGTTCATAAGCATCGTAGCGCCGGCGAAGTTCGTCCAATTTGTCCGGCTGTTCGGCGGAGAGGTTCTTGGTTTCGCCGGGATCGTCGAGCAGGTTGAACAATTCCAGTTTCTTCTCGCGCCCGGGCCGGGAAGCCGGGCGCTCCGCCTTCTTGCGCGCCCCGGTTTCGAGGTCGCGGGTGTTGCTCACGGCGTCCCAGCCGTTGACCACGAGTTTCCAATCCCCCATGCGCAACGCCCCGTCGCGCGGCGTGGAGTTGATCAGGATGTCTTCGTGCGGCGACGGCCGGCCTCCGGCCAGCACCGGCAGGATATCGCGCCCATCCAACGGTCGCTCCTGGTCAAGGCTGCCGCCGGCGGCTTTCACAAAGGTGGGGTACCAGTCCACGATGTGGAGCGGCTCGCGCACGACCGTGCCGGGCTGGATGTGGCCGGCCCACGCGGCGAGGGCGGGCAGACGAACACCCCCCTCGTAGAGCGAGGACTTGAACCCGCGATACGGCCGGTTGCGCCCCGGCGGAATGCCGCCGTTGTCGCTGGTGAACACGATGAGGGCGTTGGCGCGCCGGCCGGCCTTGTCGAGCGCGGCCAGGATTTGTCCGCAGGCATCATCCACCGCCGTCGTGGCGGCCGCGAGCAGGGCGCGTTCGGGGTTCATTGTGGCTTGATAGGGACGAACATATTCTTCCGGGGCCTTCAGCGGCCCGTGCACGCCGGTGAAGGCCGTGTACAGGAACAACGGCTTGTCGGCCGGCTGGCGTTGGATCCGGTCCACCACCTCCGTGGCTTCCAGGAGCGTGGCGTACCCCTCCTCCTGCACGGGTTCACCGTTGCGATACCAGTCGGGCCGCGATTCCCTGTCATGGGACCGGTGCGTGAAATAATCGATTCCTTCGAGATGGCCGAGCCAGTGATCGAAGCCGCGGGCGTTCGGCCAATAGGCGCGATCAAAGTGACCCAGATGCCACTTGCCACAGAGGACCGTGCTGTAGCCAAGGGAACGCAGGCGGCCGGCCAGCGTCTGCTCTTCCAATGGCAGGCCGTATTTCGACCCCGGGCGCAGCACGTTCATCTGCAGTCCATAGCGGATCGGATAACGGCCGGTCATGAACGCCGCGCGCGTGGGCGTGCAAACGGGCAGGACGTAGAAATCCTCCAGCTTCGCGCCGCTGGCGGCGAGTTGGTCAAGATGCGGCGTCCGGATGTCGCTGCCGTGCCAGCCGACATCGGCGTTGCCGAGGTCATCGGCCAGCATGAAAATAATGTCGGGCTTGTTGGCGGCCACGGCTTCACTCGCCAGAGCGCACACGACGCCGAGGAAAAAGAGCCATCGTTTCATAGCGTGGATGGGGCCGGTGGGTTTCATTCGCCGGAGGCGGCCTTGAGGTGATTTGCCAGCCGGTTGCGCATCCGCTGGATGCGCTCGGCCTGCATGGGTTTGTCCGCGAGGTTGATCAACTCGTGCGGGTCGGTTTCGTGGTCGTAGAGCTGGCGACCCCCGCGGCCTTCATCCCACTCGATGTAGCGGAAACGACCGGTGCTGACGCTGTGGCCGATGAGCTTCGTATGCGTGGAAACCATCGTACTGAACACGACCGGCTTGCCTTTCGCGGCGGGGTCGGCCAGCAACGGTTGCAGCGTGGTGCCTTGAACGTGTTTCGGGACGTCGAGACCCGCGAGCCCGGCGAGCGTGGGATAAATGTCCACCTGTTCGACGAGCCCCGCACAGACGGCCGGTTTCACGCCCGGCGCGACCACGAGGAGCGGGACGTGCGTGCCTTCCTCAAAAAGCGTTTGTTTCGCCCACAGACCGTGCTCGCCGAGTTGATAGCCGTGGTCGCCGGTGAGCAGGATGATCGTGTGGTCGTCGAGATGCAGTTCCCTGAGTTTTGCGAGCACGCGACCCACCTGCGAATCCGCCCATGCGCTCGCCGCGAGATAGGCGCGGCGGGCTTCGCGCGCCTCCCTCACGCTCGGCGCCTGGTATCGGAAGATGTTGTTGTTGGGACGCAGCGCCGGCCCGGGAATCGGCGCCAGATTCTCGCCGCCGGGCTGGTAGAAGGCCGGCATCAGGATTTTCGCCGGGTCGATGAGATCGAAGAACCTCCGGGGCGCCACGTAGGGCGTGTGGGGCCGGATGAAACCCACCGCGAGGAAGAACGGTTTTGATTGGAAGGATTCCAGTGTCTGTATCGCCTCGTCGGCAATCTGGTAGTCCGTGAAGTCGCAATCGGGATGCGACGAAGGGGCATAGCAGCGGTTGTAGAGATTGCCTTCCTTCGCGGATTTGTGCGGCGGGTCGGACAGGTCACCTTCGCTTCTTTCGGCAAGCTTGGCCTCCTCGAGAATCCGCCCGTCCTTGTGCAACGGCGAGCCGAGTTCCACGTCGAGTTTCGTCCGCGGATCGGCCACGTGGAACACCTTGCCGACGCGGCCCGCCGCGTAACCGGCGTTTTTGAAAAGCTGTGGCAGCGTCACCACGTCCGGCAGCGCCTTGCGCAGGCTCGTGGTAAGATCGAAAACCTTCGTCCGCTCCGGGTAACAGCCTGTCAGGAACGAACAGCGCGAGGGATTGCACAGCGCAAACTGCGTATAGGCGCGGTCAAACCGAACGCCGCGTGCCGCAAGCGCGTCCATATGCGGCGTGGGCGCGTCGTGGTCGCCGTAGCAGCCGAGCGTGGTGGTGAGATCGTCCACGATGATGAAGAGGACATTGGGCCTGGGCGCGGCGGCCTTCGTTTCATCCCGGCTCCCCGCGGCGTTGGATTCGCCATTGAGAACGCCCAGGGCACAGAGAAGAACCAGTAATCGTTTCATGGCGTGGATGGTGCCGACGGGTTCCCGCCCTTCTTCCCCCTCTTCTGCTGTTTGGCCGCTCCTTTTTCCTCCAAACCGTTCCAGCGCGGGTCCTCCCAGCGCGGCGGGATGTTCTGCGCGTTCCAGGCGTCCCACAATGCGGTGAGTTGCTTCACCTTGTCGGGCTGCCGGGCGGCCAGGTCGTTCGCCTCGCCGATGTCGGCGGCGACGTTGAACAGCGCCGGCGTCATGTCCCTGGAGGCCTTCACGAGTTTCCAGTCGCCCTGCCGCACGGCGAACTGCACGCCGAACCGCCAGAAGAGCGCCTCCCGCGGGAGCTTGTCCGCTTTGCCTTCGAGCAACGGCAGCAGATTGACGCCTTCGAGCTTCCATTCCGGCTTCGCGTCCACGCCGGCCGCGGCGAGCGCGGTGGGCAGGAAGTCGAGGGATATGACCTGCGCGTCGGACACGCGGCCGGGCGCGATGCGACCCTTCCACTGGACCATGAACGGGACGCGGATGCCGCCTTCCCAAAGCGACCATTTGCCGCCGCGCAACGGGCCGTTGTGAACCGTCCGCGACTTCGGCCCGCCGTTGTCGCTGATGAAGAAGATGAGCGTTTTCTCCTCGATCTTCAGTTCGCGCAGCTTGGCCAGCACCGCGCCGATCTGGTCGTCCATCACGGAGATCATCGCACAGAGCTGGCGGCGGTGTTTGTCCTCGATGTGCGCGAACTTCTGCAGGTAGCTGTCCGGCGCGACGTGCGGCGCGTGCACCGCCGTGAACGGCAGGTACAGGAACCACGGTTCGGCCTTGTGCCGTTCCATGAACGCCCGGGCTTCCTCGCCGAACTTCACCGTGTGATCCGGCGGCGTCTCCACCTTCTCGTAACCGCGCCAGACCTGCACGCCGCTGCCTCTCTTTTCCGCGGCGATGCCGTGCGGCAGGATGCCGTAGAACTCGTCGAAACCGCGCGCCAGCGGCATCTGCTCCTTCAACTCGCCCAGATGCCATTTGCCGGTGATGCCCGTGACGTAGCCGGCCTCCTTCATCCGTTGCGCCATCGTCGTCTCCTTCAGGTCGAGGCCAAACTCGCCCTTCGGGTTCGAATCATGGCCGCAGCGTTGCTGGTAACGGCCGGTGATGAGCCCCGCGCGGCTGGGGCTGCACACGCAGGCGCTGACGTAGCCGTTGACGAACCGCACGCCATTCTTCGCCAGCGAATCGATGTTCGGCGTCGCCACGTCCGTGCACCCCTGCACGCCGCTGTCCGCGTAGCCCATGTCATCCGCCACGATGACGAGGATGTTGGGCCTGTCGGCGGCGGAGGCCAGCCACGGAAGACACAGAAAAAAGCCGAGGAGGAACCGGAGCCTGTTGTGGGTCATGGAATATCCGTTTGTTTTCGTTTTCGGTCCTTCTTTTTCGTCTTGTCGGCGGGAGCCGCACCGTCGCCCGTCGCCTGCGGGGCGACGCCCTCGATGACCGGCACGGGTGGAGCGTCCTTCTGCCACGCTTCGAGGCGGGCGGAGAGTTCTTTCAGCGTCGCCGCCCGGGCCGGGTTCCTGGCCAGGTTGTTCATCTCCAGCGGGTCCGTCGTCAGGTCGTAGAGTTCAACCTCCTCGCCGCCGCGGCGCCCGCCCTTCACGTCGTTCCGGATGAACTTGTATTGCGCCGTGCGAACCATCGAGCTGTTGCGTTCGGCAAAGGCGCGCTCCTTCCACTCCTTCTCCGTGCCGGCGACGAGCGCCGTCAGGCTGCGGCCCTGGATGCCGGCGGCGGGCAATGGAACGCCGGCCATCTCGCAGAGCGTCGGCATGACATCGATGTTCTCGACGATGTTGCTGACGACCGTGCCGCGGTTGAACGGCGCCGCGAACGGACCGGCGGACGGCGCCTTCATCAACAGCGGGATGCGCGCGGACCCCTCGTACATCACGCCTTTGAACCAGCGGTTGAGGTCGCCGAGCATGTTCCCGTGGTCGGCGGTGAAGACGATGAGCGTGTTGTCGGCCAGCCCCATCGTCCGCAGCGACTCCAGCAACCGGCCGACGTTGTCATCCACCATCGTAACCTTGGCGTAATACGCCGCCGTCATGGCTTTCACGATGGCGGGGTTGTTGACCTCGTGTCGGTTCGGCTTCGTTGCCGTTTCCATCGAAGGATCCTGCTTGAACGAGGGCGGCAGGGGCATTTGGCCGGCGTCGAACATGTTCCAGTACGGGTCGCAGAGGTGCGACGGGCTGTGCGGGTCGAGATAGCTGACGAACAGGAAGAACGGCTTCTCCGGGTCGCGCTGCCGCAGGAAATCCACCGCGCGGTCGGTGATCCAGAACGTCTGCGCCTCCTCCTTCGGGTACGCCAGCTTGCCGAGGTCGTGACCGAGCGGGTCGTCCGGGAACGGCTGGACGGTCAGCCGGCGGGTCGAGTTGCGGCCGTGTTTTTTCTCCATGTCTTCCGGCCAGGTCGGCAGCTTGTGCGGGCCTTCGCCGCCAAACGACCAGAAGAAATCAAACGCGTAGTCCTGATTGGCGGGGATGAAATGAAGCTTGCCGCTGAGGGCGGTCTGGTAACCGGCGTGCTTGAGGATGGCGGGCAGCAGCACCTGCGGCTCGCGCGTGGGCGTGCTGTTGTCGGTGGCGCCGTGGACATGCGCATAACGGCTGGTGAAGAAGCTGTAGCGCGACGGCGTGCA